>JAGVUH010000228.1 GCA_019136395.1 Gammaproteobacteria bacterium | reverse complement strand
CCCCAAGGGGCTCGACATCGGTCCCATCCTGGAGGAGGCGCGGCGTCAGCTTCACCGCGAGGCGGACTACCAGGCCGAGGCCGCCTCCCTGGAGCGCTATGCCGCGCGGCTCGACGGCGACCCCGACTTCCTGATCCCGCGGGTTCACCACGACTTCTCCACCACCCGGGTGCTCGCGATGGACTACGTGACGGGCATCCCGATCGACCGGCTGGCCGATCCCCATTATCGGCATGCCCAACGCGATCGGGCGGCGGGATTGCTGGCGCGGCTCTCGCTGCGGGAGCTGTTCGAATTTGGCCTGGTCCAGACCGACCCGAATTTTGGGAATTATTTGTATCAGCCCGAGACGGGGCGCCTGGTGCTGCTGGATTTCGGCGCCACCCAACCGGTGCCCCCGGACCTGGTCGGTCATTATCAGGCGCTGGCCCGGGCGGCGATTGCCGGGGATGACGCCGGCATGCGCGCGTCTTCCGTGGCCCTGGGTTATCTGGACGCGGAGGCGTCCGCGGAGCAGGCGGCGGGTCTGATCGAGTTGATGCGGCTCACCGCCGAGCCCCTACGCCACCAGGGGATTTATGACTTCGGGGCCTCCGATCTCTTCGAGCGGACCTTCGTCCGTGGTCGTGACCTCTATTTTGAGGATGCCTTCGGGCACCGCCCCGATCCCGCCACGATTTTCCTGCACCGCAAATTCGTGGGTACCTTCATGCTGTGCCGGCGGCTCCGGGCACGCTTGGACCTGGGCGCCGAAATCGAGGCTTATCTATAAGCGTCTATTCCGTTTTGCCTTATTCTGTACGCCCTGATCATCCTTGGGATTGGGCTAATGTCTACTTGAACCGGGGTGCGGGGGAGGGGGGAAAAATCCTACTCCGAATTTTTGGCCTGGTTCCTCTTCCCCCCTTGGATAGGTCTCTCGTCGGAACCGGTCCCTCCCTGGACCGTACCGGCGCGTCCTGCGCCGCTTAAACTGCGGGAACGGCCTGTTGCAGGTCGGTGGTCACCTCGGCCAGGTTGTTTTTGAACCAGGACTGAAACTCGTGGTTGGCCTGGCTGGCCATGGCCAGGGTGGTTCGGGACTCGGCCATGATGAGCCTGGTAAGATCCTGCGTGGCCTCGAACTGGCCTTTCAGGAGGGTCTGGAGGTCCTTGGCGCCGACCGCGTGGGCGAGGATATCGTTACCATGCTCCACCAGCAAGTCCATGGCCGCTATCTGCTTGGCGGCCAGGCGGTCGAAAATGCCTAGGCTCAGGTCGGTCAGGCTCGCCATGCGCGCCAGGCCGTGGTCGGAAAAGTGGTTAACCGCGTTGAGGGTATCGTTCACGGACATGATGAAACTCCATAAAGGCATTGAATGTTGCAGTGCAGCATATTCGCCGCTTCCGTTCCTGTCAACCCTGAGCCAGGTGAGCTTCCTCGGTTGTCTGTGCCTCGGCGCCTTTGCCGCCGCCCTTGCCCTGCCCGGCCAGTCCGTCGCCGCGCCCCCCGTCCCGGTGGATCAGGTTCCCCGGCCGGCGATGGTGGTCGCGGGTGGGCTGACCGCATCCGGGGCTGATCGGGCGGTCGTCACCCCGGTCAGGCCGGTCACGGTCCGGCAGATCCTGGAGAGCGGCGCCAACATGCGGGCGGTGGATGACGTGGTCTATGTCACCGGGAAAATCGAGCCGAATCAGGATGCCCGTTTGCGGGAGATGGCCCTGGTCATGGGGCGTGGGGGCATGGCGCCGGCGCTGGTCGTGTTTCTGGCCAACGAGGGGGGGCACCTTGGCGCGGCGATGCGCATGGGGCGGTTGATTCGCCAACTGGGCGCCAACACGGCGGCCACCGATACCTGTGCCAGTGCCTGCATCTACGCCTTCGCCGGGGGAACCCGGCGCGTCGGCACGCCCGACAGCCGCTTTGGCCTGCATCCGGCGCGCCGGGCGGATGGACGCGGCGGCACCGTCGCCGAGGATGAACAGATTGCCCTCCTGCGCTACGAATACCTGGAAGAGATGGGGGTCGACGCGAACCTGGTGACCTGGGAGGGGGACCTCGCCGCTAACCAGGTGTATTGGCTGACGGCGGGTGAGGCGCAGGCGGTAAAACTCACGAATCTGCTCGTGGCGGCGGAAGAGATCCCACTGCCGCCGGGCGACTGACCAGGTCGCGGGATCAGGGGGCTACTGGTAGATCGATCCGCTAATCTGCTTTAGTGCAGCAAGGAAAGAAACTCATATAAAACAAAATATTATGCATAGTTCATCCGTAAGGATATTGGTGAAACGAACTACTAAGGGGCGGCTGATCAATCCCGCTTTCTGAACCAACCGGTGATGCTCAAGCGTTCGCGCCGGGCGGGCAGGACCTCGTGGGGGAAGTCACCGCTCAGAAAACAGACCAGGCGGCCACCAATAGGGAGCAGGTCCTGGAAGCGGCCGTCGTCGGCGGGATCGGGATAGAGGCGCAGTTGTCCGCCATCCGCCTCCCGCCACTCCGGGTTGAGATAGAGGATAACGGTGACCAGCCGGTGCTGGGTGCCCTGAAACTGGTCCAGGTGCCGGCGGTAGTAGGCCCCGGGGGGATAGAGGGCCAGGTGGCCCTCGAACTCGAACAGGCCCAGAAAGAGGGTGCGGTTGATGGCCAGGCGCAGTTCCTCCAGGAGCCCCAGGTAGTGGCGCTGGGCGGGGGTGGCCGTTTCAGGGTCCAGCCACTGGATGTGGTCGCTCCTGATCGCGCTGTTGGCCTGGAATTGCTGGCCGCGGCCGATGCCGGCCGCGCGCAGCCCGCCACTGTCCCGCAGCGCCCGCCCCTCGCTGGCCAGTTGCTCGATCAGTTCCGCGGGCAGGAAGTCGTCGCGGATGACCAACCCGGTTTCCGCCAGCTTGAGGGCAATGTCGGCGAGATTGTCCGCCGGGACGCCCGTCAAGGGGGCGTTCAGCATCACGGCAAGACCAGGATCCCGTCCATCTCCACCGCCGCCCCCTTGGGGAGCGCCGCGACCCCCACGGCGGCCCGGGCCGGGTAGGGTGCCTGGAAATAGGTGGCCATCACCTGGTTGACCAAGGGGAAATGACTGAGATCGGTGAGATAGATATTGAGTTTGACCAGATCCGCCAGGCTGCCGCTGGCCGCCGCCGCCACCGCCGCCAGGTTGTCGAAGACGCGCCGGATCTGCGCCTCCATGTCCCCCGCCACCAGTTCCATGGTCTCGGGCACCAGGGGGATCTGGCCGGAGAGATAGACCGTATTACCAACCTTGACGGCCTGGGAATAGGTGCCGATGGCTTGAGGGGCCTGGTCGGTCTGGATGATGATCTTGGTCATGTCGTCCCTCGTCATGGGCAGGCAGGGTAGGGCAGGGGTGAAGAGGCTGATCGCCAGGACAGCTTGGATCAGGAAGGATCTTGGGAGGAGTCGCTGGCAGGATCTTTGGAAGAATTTCTGGTGGGGACTGGTGTTGAGACGGGTTCTGGGCATGGCGGCGAGCGGGTGGCCACGGAGATGAAGACGGCTGGCAGTCATCCGAACAACCGCCGCCACCAGCGGCGGCGATTCTGGGGCAGGATACGGGTCGCCGGCAGGTCCACCGGCGGGACCAGGCTCAGCACCCAGCCCGGCGGGGGCGGGTTGTCGCTGTAACCGCAGGAGACGCCCAGGTTGTGAGGGTCGTAGATCTTGATGAAGGTCGGCCGCGCCAGATCGTCGGCGTAGACGATGCCGCAATAATCCTCCTTGTGCTCCGCGCGCAGGAGTCGGTCGATCTCTTGGATAAAGGTGAGGACG
>JAGVUH010000682.1 GCA_019136395.1 Gammaproteobacteria bacterium | reverse complement strand
CATCACCGGAGAGGCTGAAGAAGACCAGGTAGGGCAACTGGATATCGTCGATTTCGAAGGCGATGCGCTCGCCCCGGCGGTGGGTCCCGTCGTTGGGCAGGACGCGCATGGTCAGGCGGTCGCCGAGCCGCTCCCATTTGAGCCGCTCCAGCCCGCGCCACTTGTCGATCACGGTCTGTAGGGCCGGCCGCCGTAGGTCCCGCGCCAGGACATCACCCTGACCGGAGATGGCCTGACGGGCGCCGGTGTCAAAGACCAAATCGGCCTCCTCGTCGCTGGTTACCTGCTTCATGCCCGTCAGGTCCAAGGCGAGGGCGGCCGCCGAGGTCTCATCCGCCGCAAGGATGCGGACGCGGGCCTCGGGCAGGGCCGTGGGGGTCGTCACCGCGCCACGGGTGCCGGCCAGGGGCAGCACCACCCGCTGTTCATCGGCCATCGGCAGCAGGTTGGGGGTCTGGCGGGCCTCGGCGACGGCGCGGACGTTGGCGCGCACGAAGCGGTTGATCTCATCGCGGGTGAGCCGGCCATCGCTGTCCTGATCCGCCTGGCCCTCTAGGGCGCGGGAGAAGGCCCAGCTCAGGGCGCCGCGGGGGGCGCGGTGCCCCTGGATATCGAAGAGGGACACCTCGGGGACCTTCTGGTTTTCCTGGCCGGCGGCGAGAAAGGTCAGACCAGGGAGATCCTCCTCGCCCAGGGTCGCCGCGGTCGGCGGTAGATCCAGTTCCAGTTCGTCGTCGGTGATGGCGCCGACGGTGCTGTAACGGACCTGGCCACCGCTGGCCCGGGGGTCGACGCCTCGGGTGAGGGTGCCGGAGTGGCAGGCATCGGCGAGAAAGAGGATCGCCAGCCCCTTGTCGTTGGCCTCCTTGAACCATTGATTGAACTCATCGTCCAGGATGCGCTCCCGGGTCCCGTCCCCTTTTTCGGTATAGCCACCCAGCAGCAGGATTTCATCCTTGCCGTCCTCCTCGCTGCCCTCGACCCGCTCCGGTTGTTGCGAACCGTGCCCCGCGTAGGTCAGCACCAGGGTATCGCCGGCCTGGGCGCGGGCCACCAGGTCCCGCCAGTCCTGGACCAGGTTGTCGCGGGTGGCCTCGGCGTTGAGCCGGACACGCAGATCCTTGACCCCCAGGGACTTCAGGGCCGCGGCGATGTCCTGGGCATCCGCCACCGCCCCCTTGAGGGAGGAGCCATGCTGATATTCGTCGATGCCGATGACCAGGGCGCGTACCTCGGCCTGGGCCAGGGTGCTAGTCAGCAGCGTCAGGCCGGCCAGGAGGGCGCTGAGGTACCTGGGGACATTGACTCTCAGGGAGGGGCACGCCATATCCCTGAAAATAAGAGCCTTTGCCGTAACTTTCACGTTAGAGAAGGACTCGGAGAGCAAGGGGATGGTGAGAAGGCAGCTTGGCATTCAGCGCACCAGTTCGACACGGCGATTGAGGGCCCAGATCTCCTCCTGGGTGTAGCGGTCGGGATCATCCAGTTCGATGGGCTGGGCTTCACCCGCGCCCTCGGTCCTGATCCGACCTTCAAAGCCCTGTTCCCGCAGATAGGCGGCCAGGGTCTCGGCCCGGCGTCTGGACAGGGCCAGATTGTCCTGATCCGAGCCACGGTCGTCGGTATGGCCGACCAGGGTGATGTCCGCCGGGTTCTGTTTTAAGAGGTAGTCCGCAAGATCACTGGCCGCCTGTTCGCCCTTGGCGGTGAAGGCGGTCGAACCGCTTTCGAAGGTCACCGGCAGAGGCACCCGCTGCACCGCCCAACCCCGGACCGAGGTCAGGGCCAGCCCCTCCGCCGTCCCCGAGCGATGATTGACCGGCACCGCCACGTAGCGCTCGGCCAGCAGGCGGCACTCGGCGGCCTTGCGGAAGATGGACTGGATCTCGGCCTCCGGCGGGGCCTTGGGAGTGGCGACCGGATCATTGATCAGGCTCAGGGCCTCCTGGAAGGCCAGGGTGGCGGCCTCGTAGTGCTTACGGGCCAGTTCCAGATCGCCCAGCAGGGCCTGGGCCTGCCAGGTATTGGCGACGGCGACGGACTGGCGCAGCAGGTCCTCCTGCGCGGCCAGGTTCGCCCCCGCCCCCAGGCGTTGCTGGATCTCGCGGATGAAGCCCAGGGCGGCGACCCGGGCGAGTTTGGCGCGATATTCATCCGGGCAACTGGGCTCGGTGGGGATCAGCTTGGCGTGCCCGGCCAGGGCCGGCAGGTCGCCGGCGCGGGCGGCGTTCTGGATGTCCTGGGCCAGGGTGGTGCAGTCGCCCCATGCAGTGAGCGGGGCCAGGAGGGCCAGGCATAGGCCGCCGGCGCTTAGGTGGCGCGGGTATGCCGGGAGCGCGAAATGCTTGGGGCTGGTCACCATGGTGCTGGCTCCTGTCAAATGTCCGTTGACGGGGAAATGATATACTCCCGACCGGTAATAAATCAGGATGGATAAAGGGCTTGGGGCCGCTTACCCGGACTGCCGCCAAGCCATTATCAGAAAAATAATAGGTTATCGCTGGTCTCTGGTCGCTTGACTCTGGTCGCACACCGGGATTTTATCTGGCCTCATCGCCAGAGGGATGCGGTGCGGAGCCGACCAGGACTGACCTCAGACGGCATGGAGTTCTCGATGCGCATCCTCGCCCCCCGCTGCTCCGCCTTTCCCTACCTGCCCACGGGCTTCTTCCCTGGCGGGATGCCTCCTGGCCGGTTGTCCCCTGGCCGGTATTGGGGCCATCGTTGCCATTGGGGTCCTGGTCCTGGCTCTGATCGCCCCTGGCTGGGTGCCACCGCGACCCTCGTCCTGCTCCTGCTGCTCCTGCTGGCCGTTCCCCTAGGGGCCCAGGCCGGGGAGTTGCCCACCGATCCCCTGCTCCGCCTCGAAACGGGCATGCATACCAGCCCGATCAAGCGCATCGGCGTCGACCAGGCCGGCGGCCTGCTGATCACCGCCTCCGATGACAAGACCCTGCGGCTGTGGAATCCGGCCGACGGCAGTCTGCTGCGGACCCTGCGGCCCCCCATCGGCCCCGGGGACGAGGGCCGCCTCTACGCCGCCGCCCTGTCCCCGGATGGTCAATGGGTGGCCACCGGCGGGTCGACCCAGGCCGGGGGTGAGGGGCAGGGCAGTTATCTCGTCTATCTCTTCGACCGGGCCAGCGGCGAGCTGCGTCACTTCCTGGTGGGTCTGCCCGACGTGGTCAACCACCTGTGCTTTTCCCGGGACGGTCGTTACCTGGCCGCCAGCCATGGCTCGGGCGGCCTGCGCGTCTGGTCAACGGCGGGCTGGCAAGCGGTCGCCAGCGATAGCCAGTATGACGACGCCAGCCTCTGGTGCGACTTCGCCCCCGACGGCCACCTGGTGACCTCCGCCCTGGACGGCCAGATCCGGCTCTACGATGCCGACTTCAACCTCATCGCCAAACGCTCGGCCCCAGGCGGAAAGGAGCCCTTTGCCGTCGCCTTCTCCCCCGACGGCAGCCGCATCGCCGTGGGCCTGGCCGATGCCCCGGCGGTGGCACTCCTCTCCGGCCAGGACTTGCAGCCGTTGGAGCCACCCGGCCGCAAGGGCCTGGACAATGGCGACCTGAGCAAGGTCGCCTGGTCCGCGGATGGCCAGCGCCTCTATGCCGGCGGCCGCTTCCAGCGTGAGGGCAAGTTCCCGGTGGTGATCTGGGAGAAAGGCGGCAAGGGGGAGCGGCGCTTCTGGACCGGCACCGGCAATAGCCTCGCCGATCTGCGGCCCCTGACCGGCGGCGACCTGCTCGTCGGCACCAACGATCCCGCCTGGCTGCGC
>JAGVUH010000110.1 GCA_019136395.1 Gammaproteobacteria bacterium | reverse complement strand
TGGCATAGGTGGCGGTCACTGATTGCCTCCCGTGCGGGCGATCGCGCCCGCTCAAGGTTACCGGGTGCGGGGCGTGCGTGTGTCCTGGCAGCGGACCGCGGAACAAGATCATCCTGGTGCGCGGCGATCGGCTAGCCATCACGCCCGCGGCGGCGGATTGGTTTCAGCCGCCCGCCGAGACCACGCGGGTGGTGCCCGCAGCCTTCCGCCCTGACCACCGGCCTGCTCGCCGTCCCGCCAACAGCGTTGGCCCACGGTCAAGAACGGCAGGAACAGGACCAGCAGTTGCAGGATCTCCCACCCGGCCAGCTCCGTCGCCGCGTGCGCGCCGTAAGCCCAGAACCCCCACCCCACAATGGCGCTTGCCGCCAGTGACCTGCGCGCGCCTAAGCGCCGACGCCGAGGTACGCGATGTCTTCGCCCGCGCCGCCCACCCCCCCATCGTCGGTTATGCCCTGACCGCGGCGGAGGTCGGGGCCTGGCCGACGCCGGCGGTCGTCCTGGCCGGGGTTCCCGCAGTGCAGGCCAAGCTCCTGCACAGCCTCGCCGCGATCTACCAGGTGCCCTGGAACCGGCGTCAGGTCGCCGAGTTTCTCGGCTTTCTCGGCACCGGGATTGGGATCGGTTACCTGAGCCGCCTGCTTGGGCGGGAGTTGTTGAAGGGGGTGCCCGTTCTCGGCCAGACCTTGGGGGTGGCTTACGGGGCTTCGGCCAGTGGCGTGACCACCTTTGCCGTGGGCAAGGCGGCCGGCTACTACTTGCGTACCGTCCGTCGCGGCGGCGGCTCGATAGCGCCACCCTGCGCGCCATTTATGGCCAGGCCATCACGACCGGCCTGGCCCTGCTCCAGCGGGAGGGGAAGGCAGCCCCGGGCGCGCAACCATGATCAACCTCAGGCTCAGGCATCGCGACTGGCTGTACCTCATCGCCCCGTTGCTCTGGCTGGTACCGGTGGTGGCGCTGTTGCCGCTCGGTGCCTGGTGGCTCTGGCAGAGCGGTTACGTCTTCAGGTGGCTGGGCGCGTTGCTGGGATGCACCGCCCTGGGTCTGGGGCTCCAGACCTGGCTGCACCGACGCGGCCGGCACCTGCTGGCCGCACATCAAACCCAACCCGGACTGGACCCCCCGCGACCAGGCCGCCGGGGAGGCCCTTGAGGCCCTGGCCGCGACCCTCAAACCGGAGGACTGGCCCCTGGATGAAAGCCTCTGGCGCCTGGGCAACCAGGCCCTGGAACGGGTGGCGTGGATCTACCACCCGGAGCGGGCGCAGCCCCTGCTGGAGCTGACCCTGCCCCATGGCCTGCTGATCATCGAACGGGCCTTTCACGAGCTGCGCGTCGACCTGGCCGACAACATCCCTCTCAGTCACCGCCTGACCCTCGGCGACCTGGCGCGCCTCAACCGCTGGAAGCGGACCGCGGAGCGCCTCCACTCCCTCTATCGCGCCGGCCGGCTGGTCGTTAATCCCGCCAGCGCCCTCCTGGCCGAGGCCAAGTCCGCCCTGGGTAACCGTGCCTTCGCGGTGGCCTGGACCGACCTGCGGCGCTGGTTGCTCCAGGAGTATGTCCGCAACATCGGGCACTACGCCATCGCGCTCTACAGTGGCCGGCTGGTGCTGGACGCGCCAGCGGCCAACACCACGACCGCCGCCACCGCCCAGTCACGCCAAGATCTGGAACGAGCAGGGGCCGCCGCGGCGCAACGGACGGAAGAACCCCTGCGCATCCTGATCCTGGGCCGGTCCAATGCCGGCAAATCCAGCCTGATCAACGCCCTCTTCGACCAGCTGCTGGCGGCCACCGACTGTCTACCGGACCTGGCGACCGGGGTGACGCCCTACCGTCTCGCCCGCGACGGCCTGACGCCGGCCCTGATCTTCGATGCCCCCGGCCTCGATACCGCGGGACTGCCCCCCAAGGCGTTGGACGCCCTGGTCGACCGCGCGGACCTGATCCTCTGGGTCACCCCCGCCCAGCGGCCGGATCGGGATCAGGAGACCGCGACCCTGAACCGGCTGCGCCAGCGCTGGGCGGCCCATCCCGCACGCCATCCGCCCACCCTGCTGGTCGCGGTCAGCCACATCGACCTGCTGCGCCCACGCCAGGAGGGGCAGCCACCCTATGACCTCAACGCCCCCACCAGCGACAAGGCCAGGAACATCCGCGCCGCGGTGGAGGCCGTGGCCCAGGACCTCGCGGTGCCGCTTGCCAGCGTCATTCCCGTCTGTCTGGCCGCAGGACGCGGCTACAACGTGACCGATAGCCTGTGGGCGGCCATCCTCGACCACCAGCCAGACGCTGACCGCCGCCGGCTCCTGCGCCTGCGGGAGGCCCAGAAAAAAAGTTCAGGACTGGGCCCTGCTGCGGCGACAGTTGTTAAGCACCGGGCGCTTTCTGAAGGGACTGCCGGGCCGCCTGCTGGGCTGAAGGGTCAGCCGCAACCGAACGCTTGCGGTCTGCTGATCGTGCAGCGGCACCGTCGTCCGCCAGCCATCTTTGCCCAACTGGACGTGACGGCTTTCCTGAAGCACGATGACCCCTCCGGCCTCCTGAGGGATAGCGATGACTTGCTTGCCGTGCAGCGTCTCCCTGACAGATCACAATGGATAGCCTCTCAACCCCGCGCTTACCCAATGGACATGACCGCTGCAACCAGCCTGTTCCTGACCATCCTGGCCGCCGTTTTGCTCTACGGCCTCCCCTGGTGATGAAAAGCGGGGTCCCGGTCAATGGCAGGAGGCCAAGGGGGTACGCTGCTATCTCGCCCTGCCCGATGAGCGCATCATCCAGATCGCCAGCTGGCATCAGATCCAGGATGCCGAGGCGATGCGCCGCGATCTCGCCGTCATGGCCCGGCTCATCCCACAAGCGCAGGTGCGTATCGCCCTCCTGGGCGACGGCGCACCCTGGGTCTGGAACAGCCTCACCGCCGCCTTCCCCACGGGGTGCCCGATCCTCGATGACTACCACGGCAAGGAGCACCGCTATCAGGTCGCCGACGTTCGCGATCGCGATCCCGTACCGGCGGTCCACTGGGTCGAAGCGTCCCTGGCGCGACTCGGCGAGGACCGCCTCAGCCATATCATCGCCGGGCGGCGACGAATGAAACCCGCGACCCAGGCCGCCCGCGCGGCCATCGATGGCCTGATCACTTACCTCGGCAACCAGCAGGATCGCTTCGGCTACGACGCCTGCAAGGCCGAGGGGATGCCCATCGGTTGCGGCGGCATCGAATCCGCCAACCAGTTCATCGGCCACGTACGCCTCAAACGTTCCGGCACTTGGTGGGTGGTCGAGAACGGCAATGGCATGCTGCGCCCACGCTGTGTTCTCTAAAAATGGTATCTTCCCGCGGGTGTTCGAGCATTATGTCAGAGCCGAATTGGCCGGTAAGGGTTGGACAAACCGGTAATGCTCCCGCCCTAAATGATTCCCCGATGTTACCCCCTCCACCGCCCGCCCTGCTGATTCTCGGCACAGATGCCGCCGGCAAAGATTACGTCGCCGAGTTCCTGATCCGCCGCTGGAGAGCGGCCGGCTATCGCATCGAGAAGCGCGCTGGCGGATTCGCGGCACCGGCCGCCGATACACGGTCCAGCAGCGAACGCAAGGGGCGCTGGGGCCGGTTCCAAGAGCGCGCCTTCCTGAAGCTGTTCCCGCTGCTACGTCCACTCCTACCCGCCGTAGCCCGGCTACTCCTGGCACGGGATCGGCGCCGCTTTCGGCCGTCGCCCGTTCCGCTGGTGGTGGTCAGCCACACCGCGCTGCGGCTGCTGGCGCTTATTCTGGGG
>JAGVUH010000430.1 GCA_019136395.1 Gammaproteobacteria bacterium | reverse complement strand
TGCAAAACCACCCCTAATAAAAACAGAATTTCTTGTTACCTACAGTTCGCAGCTCATCTAACCGAACTTGTATATCATCCAGTTGTGCCTTTTCGCTAGAGTTATTGTCAACGGCTACTATAGGGACTATAAACAGCCCAGCGAAGTACCCCGCCGCCTGGTTACGCCCCCGGTTGCTATGGATGATAGATTCCATCTGCCTTTTCTCGGACTCTAAATCGGAAATCTTCTGAAGAATCTGAGGGCAATCAGAATTAGCGTAAACCGACGACCGAGACATGTCATCCAGTCTTTTCGCATCTGGCAAATCTGGCGCTGCTCTGGCACATCCGGCCAATATAATGACCACAGCCAGGAGATTATTTAGCGAACTGCACGGCACGACCTTTTCCATCTAGGCTACCCCAACTCATGAAGGAAACGCCAACGGTCCCATAGCGCGCGAGCACGACAGCGTCCGCGCCTAATTCGTAGGCTTGCTCCCTGAGTTTCTGATCGACCATTTCACGGGTAGGATCAGGATGGAATAGGGTTGTCTTGTTAACTGTTACCGAAATATCACCGAGGCTTTTATAGGGCCGTTCTGTGATATCTGCTTCTGTGATCTTTATCTCTGATATGGGTGTTTTTGATGCAACATTATCTTTAACTTGCGGTTGTGATCCAGGAGCATTTTCGACAGAAGATGTAGACCAAGTGGCGCAACCGCCAAGAGCGCTGAGAGCCATTATTGCCAGGAGAACTGTTAGTTTTTTCATTTTTCTCTCGATTTGGACATTATGCATGGTGGGCGGACGACATGTCTGAATATCATTTTATCTTCTTGCAGTTAGATTCATTTGTTGGTTCCAGCGAGGAAGAGCCATATACTGCGACGCAGACCCCTTGTGGAACATGCGTATTATCAGACCCGGTAGTTGAAAGCGAGATTGTGTTACCATCATTGAGCGTAACCCAATACTTTCGTTCGTAGGCAACTGATGTCGGGGTATCTAGCGCAGAACCAACCATAGCGCCTAATAACCCAGCCCCAATCTGGTTCATTGCGCTGTAATTACGCCATGAAGTATTATCTAGGTACATCGCTTGACCAGCCAGTGCTCCCATATTAGCCCCTGCGCCGGTGTTGATATGAGATCTATTGACGACCTGTACCCCCGCTATGCGACCATAACGAATTGATGATTCGTTGCGGATTATTCCCGAATTTGTCGCACCACTGGTTCCAACATATGAGACAGGACGGGGGCCATAGACTTTTCTTATATTTTTCTCTGCCCATTTTTTATCCTTGGTATTAGCGTATATAGAGAATTCATCAAATTTTTTATAAGCATAAGTAATCTGATATTTTTCCTGTTTTAATCTGGATAGCTCTTCAGTCGAAAATTTATTTTTTCCTGCGTCATAAACCGCGGGATAATCTTTGAGGAACTGTTTGGTTTTGACTGTTAAATTAGGGGGGGTATTTTCAAGGGCATCCCAAGCATTTTTGTATTGCCCCTGAGCCGCATAGGCTTTCGCATTGTCCCAGATTGTCGTGGTGGCGTATCCGGTAGATTGATAATCAGTGGTTGCGCAACTTGGGAGAATAATGCTTGATAACATCAAAATTGGAAAGTATTTATGCATCTTCAAAAGGTAAGTCCCCACTGAATTATTCAAAGATGTGAAATAATTAACTTAAAGGCTTACGATCCTCGTGTCTGGATCGATTACATTTTGCTTTACTGGCTTTCTACCATCTTTCCCCTGTCGGTTCTACACACAAATTCCGTCCAAATCCGTCGAAATCCGACATTTGCACTGAATATATTGATGGGCCTATAAAAATATTCTATGAGCAACCCTCCCGCCCTCTACCTCCATAGCGTCCCTAATGTTCGTAACGACGATGCTCCCCCCGGGGTGCTGCCCGCAGCCTCGCCCTCACTCCAGCCCCAAGGCCAGATTCGGCCCCCGGAGTCGCTCCCGTAACCGCGTCAGCCGGCGCTGCGAATCAGTCCGTTTCACCGCCAGCTGGAGCGCCCGGGGCTCGGCGATCACGACCACCACCTGTTTACCGCGGGTCACGGCGGTATACAGCAGGTTGCGCTGCAGCAGGGTGTAATGCTCCATGGCCAGGGGGATCACCACGGCGGGATATTCAGAGCCCTGGGCCTTATGGACGCTGGTGGCGTAGGCCAACGCCAGGGTGTCCAACTCGTGCGCGTCGTAGGTCAGGGTCCGGCCGTCGAAGGCGATCGTCAGCTGGCCCGCCTCGTCATCGATCGCCTGGATGCGGCCGATATCGCCGTTGAAGACCTCCTTGTCGTAGTCATTGGCCAGCTGAATGACCTTATCCCCCGGGGCGTAGGTCCAGCCAAAGCGGGTGAGGCGCGGCTGCGCCTCCGAGTTGAGACCGGCCTGCAGGTCGGTGTTCAGGGCCCGCGCCCCCAGCAGGCCGCGGTTCATCGGCGTCAGGACCTGGACGTCGCGCACCGGATCGAGCCCATAACGCGCCGGAATCCGCTCGGCCACGACCTTGAGCAGCCGGTCGTGGATCTCCGCCTTGTCCCGCGCCATGATCAGGTGGAAATCGCTGTCCGGCGCCCCGGGCGGCGCACGCTCCGGGAGCTGGCCGGCATTGATGCGATGGGCGTTGACCACGATCCGCGACTGCGCCGCCTGACGGAAGATCTCAGTCAGGCGAATGACCGGGACCGCCGCCGCGGCGATCACATCGGCCAGCACCGCGCCCGGCCCCACCGAGGGCAGTTGGTCGACATCCCCCACCAGCAGCAGCGCGGCGGCATCGGGGATGGCCTTCAGCAGCTGGTTCATCAGCACCACATCCACCATCGAGGTTTCATCGACCACAACCAGGTCGGCGTCCAACGGGCGCTCGGCGGTGCGGGTGAAGGCCAGCGTGCCCGGATCGAACTCCAGCAGGCGATGCAGGGTCTTGGCCTCGCGGCCGGTGGACGCCGCGAGGCGCTTGGCGGCACGGCCGGTGGGCGCCGCGAGACACACCCTGACTCCTTGCGCCGTCAGAATGCCCAGGATGCTGTTGACCACCGTCGTCTTGCCCACCCCGGGTCCGCCGGTAATCACAGCGAGCTTCGCGTGGAGCGCGGTAGTCACCGCCTGGCGTTGCGAGGGGGAGAGGGTCTGTCCGGTGCGCAGTTCGATCCAGGGAAGCGCAGCGCCAGGATCGATCGCCGCCCACGGCGGGCCGCCGGCGGCGAGGCGGCGCAGGTGGCTCGTCACCCCCCGTTCGGCGCGTTGCAGGGCGGCCAGGAACAGCACCGGCTTACCATTGATCTCCTCAGCGACCAGGTGCTCCGCGTCCAGCTCGACCTGAATCGCCGCCGCGATCACCGGCGCCGGAATCTCCAGCAACGCCGCGGCGTCGGCGGCCAGCTTGCGCTCCCAGGCCGCGCAATGGCCGTGCCCGCACCATTCCTGCAGGACATGCCGCACGCCCGCCTGGGCGCGCATCGGCGCATCGGGCGCGATCCCGAGCCGACCGGCCAGGCCATCGGCGGTCTTGAAGCCGATGCCGTCGATATCCAGCGCCAGGTCGTAGGGGTTCTCCCGCACACGGGCGACGGCCGTGTCCCCATAGGTCTTGTAAATGCGCACCGCCCGGGAGGTGCTGACCCCGTGGCTGTGCAGGAACACCATGATGTCGCGAATCACCTTTTGCTCGGCCCAGCCGCGCGTGATGTGCGCCTGGCGCTTGGGGCCGATCCTGGGGAGATCCAGCAGCCGCTGCGGCGCCTCCTCGATGACCTGAAAGACCGCCTCGCCGAAGGCCGCCACCAGCTGGCGCGCGAGGCCCTTGCCGATGCCCTTGACCATCCCGGACCCGAGGTAACGCTCGATCCCTTCGCGACTGCCGGGGGGCACCAGGGTCAGGGTGGTGCACTGGAACTGGCGGCCGTACTCCCGGTCGATGATCCAGCTTCCGGTCGCCTCGAGCTGTTCGCCGGCGGTGACGCTGGCGGCGGCGCCGATCACCGTGACCAGCTCGCGCTGCCCGGGCACCGCGACCCGCAGCACGCAGTAACCGCTGCCTTCACTATGGAAGGTGACGCGCTCGACCATCCCGGTCAAGGCCTCGCGCGGGGCGTGCACGGGCATGGCCATGGTGGCGGCAGCTCAGCGCGGCGCCACGTCGCGGGCGCTACTCCCCGCCTGCCGCGCCCGCTGCCCGAGCTCGTCGGCGAGACGTTCCACCTGGTCCCGCCACTCCGCCGCCCGCCGCTCGCTGTGGGCCACCCGCTCCTCCAGGCGGACCTGTTCCACCCGCAGGTCCTGCAGCGCCGCCTGGGCCGTCTCCCGCGCGGCATCGGTGGCGCGCACGCGCTTGGTCAGGGCGTCGCGCTCGGCCAGGGCGGTCTCCAGGCGGCCTTCGAGGTCGACGATCTCCTGGGTGAGCTCGGCGCGCTCCCGGTCCAGTTCGGCGCGGGCGGCGGCCAGACCCTCGCGTTCGCTGCGCAGTGCCTCCTGGCTCAGCGTCCAGGCGGCCCCCCACAGCCCGCGACAGGCGATGGCCACCCGTTCCGGCATCTCCGGGACGCCGCTCCCCGCCTCCTCGCCCCGCGCCTGCCGCCAGGCGGTCAGATGCGGCGTGATGGTGGTGTAGCTGCCGCCAATGCGGTCACGAATCAGCTTGAGGGTGGGCTTGAGCCCCGCCTCGACCAGCGCATCCGCGGTGGCCAGGATCTGGTCGCGGGTGATACCGGGTCGTCCCATGGTCCCCTCTTACTGTAGTAGCGTAATACCGTATTTACGCTACTATACACCATTTGGTCTTCCATGCGGTGACACGGTGCAGCGGCCTGGGGTGGCCTGACTTGCTCAAGCCCTCACCTTCGCAAAGGCCGGCCATCCGGCATGGGGCACCGGATCAGCCAGCAGACAAACGCTCCAAGCCTATGCACTCGCTGGTGACGCCATGGCCCCGACGATGGCATAGGTTCTCTGGATTGGGGTCCCGTCGGCCGCGTATTCGGTGATTTCGACGTGGGTGGCAGCGGACTGGTCCACGGGAACGCCGTCGCGGCTGAAATAGGCGATGGCATAGGCCCCACCGGCCGGCGTCGGACCTTCGGTTCTGACTTCACCTACCATCGCGTTCATCTTCCATCAGTCGCTTGATCACCGCGTTCTCCGCGGCCAAGCAGGGACTCAGGCACAAAGTCGGCAAGCGACCGATCCGCCCATTCAAGGCCCAGCAGGTCTGCCTGCTCGCCGATGACATCGACAATGTCGTAATAGGCGAACGCCATGGCCTCGCCGTACCTATCGCTACCGTTCGCCGCCTGCGCGCGCGCGCGACGGGCGGCCGCGATGGCGTGGGTCATCACTTCCTCAAGCGCTACCTGGGCCTTTTCCACGGGCGATCTCCTGAACGTGTTTGATGATTTCACCGATTGGCAAGCGTATGCCGCCACTGTCCAGGCCTATGAGGCTGCGTTCGGCGAGTCCCCTCCAACTATGGAAATGTCACACGAGCCAGCGGGCAGCGGATGCCGGAGGGATACCGCGCTGAGATGGACGAGCGGGAGGCCTGCCGTCCCTCCATCCGGGGGTGCGATTGCACCAGCCGCGCCAGCGCGCAGAAAATTTCTGGCGTCGCTCGTTCAGTAAGGGAGTGTAGCCTATGTCAGGCCAGGATCAGGGGCACCGAGTGCCAACGAGCGGGCCGCACTGCCTGATGCCTTGCGGCCCCCGGCCATACGTCCGAAACGGCGTGCGGTTAGCCAGAGTTTAGCACACCACCCCCGTACCTTGAGGCGATGAGATGAACGAGCGGGAGGCCTGCCGTCCCTCCATCCGGCGGCCGCTTCTGCGGCCCCCGCGCCAGCGAGCAGAAAATTTCTGGCGTCGCTCGTTAGAGGCAGCCCCCCAGCCGGATGAACAAGCCCCCGGCCAACGTCCCCAACGTGGGTGGTACGCCTCTGTAGTCAAGAATAGCCTATGCCGGGACATGATCAGAGGCACCAAGGAAGAACAAGCGGGCCGCACTGCCTGATGCAACAAGGCCCCAGGCATAACGTCCGAAACGTCGTGCGGTTAGCCAGAGTTTAGCCCATCCCCACGTACCCTGGCAGAAACGGCGCAAAACCACAGCGGTTGAAAAGGTGAAAAACGATCGATTTCAGGAGGTAACTGGTGAACATGTTTGATGACTGGAACGCCTTCGGCCAAGCCGCCGAAGCCTACGAGCGCACCTTCGGCGAGGCGCCGCCGCTGATGGAAATGCCGGGCGATCCGGCCGAGGCCCTTGCGCTGATTCGTGCAGCCGTGGCAAGCGGGAAGGCGTTTGAGCCCGACGTGCCAGAGGGCGCGGTTATCTGATTCCTGGCAGTCAGTCCCCTTATGGCCGGCATCACCCTCACCATCGACGACGCCGTCCGCCAACAACTCGGCCAACTAGTCTAAAAATGAGAAATTGATTGCAAGGCTATGAATGATGACAGCTTGATAGAGGCGGCTCTGGTGGTTATCGCACGGCGCCCCCTTCCCATGGATGCTCAGGAACAGCTTGAGGCGATCGGGAAAAAACTGGTCACCCAGGAAGGCAAGCGGCAGATGGGCGATATCTGGGAAGGCTTCATGGCCGCCGGTGGCGTCCTAAAGCATCCTGGCCAATAGTCCCTTGTCCGACATCACCATCGACGACGCCGCGGTCCGCAAGCAACTGGGCCAACTGATCGCCGCCCTAGTCAACCCAGAGCCCGCCCTGTGGCTGATCGGCGATGGCCTGGTCCGCACCACCCAGGAGTGCTTCGACAGACCATGTCCAGCCAACCCTTCACCAGCCCCCCTGGATACTGGTTGGAGCGGCGCAAAACCCCAGGGGTCCGAAGGGTGGCAAACCCAGGTCTTCCTTCAGCGAATAGAAAATTTCTGGCGTCGCTCGTTAGAGGCAGGCACCCAGCCGGATGAATAAGACCCGGCCAACGTCCACAACGTGGGTGCGCCTCTGAAGTCAAGAATGGCCTATGCCAGGCCAATCCTTCACCATCATCCTTGATGATGCCAAGTTCCAGGGATGTCGAAAAATTGTGCGCTTGCTGCGCAAGGTGAGGAGATGAGGCCACACCTGGACGGCCTCGTGGGTGCTGCGCGGTGGGCTCCCCTGACCACCGACGAAACCTTTGGGCCCCAGGTCTGCCCTCAGCGGATGCCGGGAGGCTTTGCCGCAGCACCTTGTGATCATCATAGCACCGCGAAGGCACGGCCAAATCGGCGCAAAACGCCAGTGATCGAAAGGGCAACAAACGATCGTTTTCTATACGCCAGCCAGGGGTGCCCGCCAGGGCTTGCTGGGGCGGCGTTTCGCGCATAAAATTCCGTCTATTATTCATCGTCTAGAAAAGCAACCTCTTTTATGCTCGTTGGCTATGCGCGCGTCTCCACGCAGGAGCAGAATCCCGCGCTCCAACTCGACGCCCTCCGGGCGGCGGGCTGCGAGCAGCTGTTCGTGGAGAAGGTCACCGGGAGCGGGCTGAAAGTCCGGCCGGAATGGGAGGTCTGTCTGCGCACCCTGCGCCGGGGCGACACACTGGTCGTCTGGCGGCTCGACAGACTGGGGCGGTCGCTGAAGGACTTGGTCGAGATCATGAAGGTACTGGACGACCGCACCGTGGGTTTTCGGTCCCTGACGGAGAGCATCGATACCACGAGCGCGGGGGGGAAGCTGATCTTTCATGTTTTTGGCGCCCTGGCGGAGTTCGAGCACACACTCATCCGCGAACGCACCCGGGCGGGGCTGTCCGCGGCACGGGCGCGCGGGCGCAAAGGCGGGCGCAAACCCAAACTCAGCCCGGGCGACGTGAAGAAGGCTGCGGCCATGCTCCGCGATCCGACCGTGACGAAGACGGACGTTGCCGCGCATTTCGGCGTGACCCGGATGACCTTGAACCAGTCGCTGACGCGGGCGGGCTATCCGCTCAACCCGGCCGCGACCGCCTCTGAAGGACCCCCTACCTCTATCACCTCCACTACGGGAGACCCAGGCTAAATGGAAACCGTCGTCAGTCTCGACCAGGCCGCCAGGTTGCAAGACAACGCCAATCTGATCTGGGGGGCCGCCGAGCGGATGCGCGGCAAGATCACCCCGGCGGACTACGGCAAGGTCATTTTGCCCTTCACCGTGTTGCGGCGCATGGACTGTCTACTGGAACCGCACATCACAACCATTCGGGCCCTTGCCGCCGGCCTGGAGAAGGCCACTGAGGAGGCGCGCGCCCAGATCATCAGCCGAAAGACCGGATTGGCCTTTTATGGCCAGAGCGGTTTTACCCTGGCCGCGCTGCTGGCCGACCCCGAGAACGTCGCCGAAAACCTCAAGGCCTACATCAACGGCCTCTCCAAGAACATGCGCGATGTGTTCATCGAGCACTTCGGCTTCTTCAACTGGATCGACCGCCTGGATCGTCAGAACCTGCTCTACGCCCTGGTGAAGTTTTTCGCCGACAAGGACCTTCATCCCCAGCGGGTGTCCACCGTGGAGATGGGCTACATCTTCGAGAATCTGATCCGGCGCTTCAACGAAGTCTCCAATGCCACGGCGGGCGACCACCTCACCCCGCGCGAGGTGATCCGCCTGATGACCGCGCTGCTGTTCGCCAAGGATGGTGACAAGCTCGCCAGCGAGGCTAGCGCCATTAACCTTTTGGACCCCGCCTGCGGTACCGGTGGCATGCTCGCAACCGCCAACGACTACCTCATGGAGCGCAACCGCAACCTGCGCGTGAACCTTTACGGCCAAGAGGTAAACCCCGAGTCCTTCGCCATCTGTCGCTCGGACATGTTGCTTACCGGCCACTCACCGGACAATATTCGGATTGGCAACACCCTCAATAACGACCAGTTTCCCGGTCAGGTCTTCACCTACTGCCTCAGTAATCCGCCGTATGGGGTTGATTACAGCGAGGAGTATGAGGAGGTGAAAGCTGAGCATGAGGCTGGCGACCAGGGCCGTTTCGCCCCAGGCATCCCGCGTAAGAGCGACGGCCAGTTGCTGTTCCTGCTGCACATGTTCAGCAAGCTATAGTGGACCCCAAATTTGAGACAGCCCCTTAAGATAGAGCGACAGCGAAAGGGGTGTTACCGATGCAGCGTAAACGCTACAGCAAAGACTTCAAGGCCCAAGTGGTGATCGCGGCGATCAAAGGGCAGAAGACCGCCAACGAACTGGCCTCGGAGTACGCGATCCATGTCAGTCAGATCAATGACTGGAAGAAGCAGGCCTTGGCCGCCCTCCCGGAGGTCTTCGGCCAGCGTCAGCACCGCGAGGCCGAGGAACGGGAAGCGGAGCGTGACCGACTCTACCAGCAGATTGGAAAGCTGCAAGTCGAGTTGGAGTGGCTCAAAAAAAAATCGGGTCAGCTGCTCTGAGCCTGGCGGACAAGCGCGGAGCGGTTGAGGCCGGAAATCCGCAGTTGAGCATCGCCCGTCAGTGCGCCTTGCTGGGGCTGTCGCGGGCCAGCTACTACCGGGGCGAGCCCCTGGCCCAGGACCACGCGGAGAACCTCATGCTGATGCGCCTGATTGATGAGGAATATACCCGCCACCCCTTCTACGGCAGCCGCAACATGGCGTTCTGGCTGCGGCGGCAGGGGTATCGGGTGTCGCGCAAGCGGGTGCGGCGCCTGATGCGGCGCATGGGCCTGCAGTCGGTGGCGCCCAAGCCCGCCACCTCGCAGCCGGCGCCGGCGCACCCGGTCTATCCTTACCTGCTGCGCGGGTTAGCGATTGAGCGGCCCAATCAGGTCTGGTGCACCGACATCACCTACATCCGCCTGGCCCATGGCTTCGTCTACCTCACGGCCGTCATGGACTGGTACAGCCGCTACGTGCTGTCCTGGGAGGTCTCGGTGACCCTGGCCGAAGAGTTCTGTATCAGTGCCTTGGAGAGCGCCTTGCGTGCTCATGGCCAGCCGGAGATCTTCAACAGCGACCAAGGCGCCCAGTTCACCAGCCAGGCCTTTACCGCCGTGCTCAAGGCTGCCGGGGTGCGGATCAGCATGGACGGCAAGGGGCGGGCGATGGACAACATCATGGTCGAACGCCTGTGGCGCACGGTGAAATACGAGGAGATTTACCTCAAGGAGTATCCGCGGGTCAGCGACTTGATTGCCGCCCTCAAGGCTTACTTCCAGTTTTATAACCACGAGCGGCCGCACCAGAGCCTCGCGGCGGCGACCCCGTTCCAAGTCCATCGGGGCGAGATCACCCTGGCGGCCTGAAGGCTATGGCAGCGGACTCCGTGGGGATAACGCGTGAATGCCGCGAGCGGCCGTGTGGACAAGTTGGGGACAACCCGCTCGGGCGGGTTGCCCCCAACTTGTCCACACTCATTCACCCGTTACCCCCACTCCGCCGCGCGACCCCTTCCTCAGGATGAGGGCGCCTGCGGCGCAACCATCACCATTTTTTTATATCTTATTTTGGGTGGGGTGCTGTCTTGACAGAGGGGTCCACCTCAAGCTGCCCCAGGAGCGGCCGGGCCGGATCGCCGTCATCATGAACGGCTCGCCGCTGTTCAATGGCGATGCCGGCGGTGGCGAGTCCGAGATCCGCCGCTTCCTTTTGGAAGGTGATCGGGTGGACGCCATCATCGCCCTGCCGACGGAACTCTTCTACAACACCGGCATTGCTACCTTCATCTGGATCGTCACCAACCGTAAGGCGGCGGAGGACCGGGGCAATGTCCGGCTGATCGACGCCTCCCGCCGCTGGGCGGCCATGCGCAAGTCCCTCGGCAGCAAGCGCCGGGAACTGACCGACGCCGACATCAGCCATATCGTCAATCTCTACCTCGGTCACGAGACCGATGACACGGTCAAGGACTTCGCCCCGGCGGACTTCGGCTTCCGCAAGATCTTCGTCGAACGTCCACTGCGCCTGGACGTAGACCTTGCCGAGTCCGCGCCGGGCCGTTTCCGCAATACCAGCGCCTTGGACGCCTACTTCCTGTGGATGGCGGAGACCTTTGGCGCGGACTGCCACCGGCGCCTGGCGGCGATCAAGGCCGAGGTCACGGCGTATGTTGAGGAGGAAGAGGGCCTCGCCTTGTTGCTCGCCGACGAGAACGCGGCCAAAGCCGAGCGGTTGGCCGCCGAGAAACGCTGCCGGCGCGTGCTCAATGCCCTGCTGGACTTCGACGAGCACGTTGAGCGCCGTACCCTGATCAAAATGATCCGGGGTCTGCGCGAGCAAGGACCAACCACCTGGATGGACTACAACGCCTTCGTCGCCGCGTTGACGCAGTACGCCAAATCTCAGGCGGAAAAGCTCACCGCCGGGCGACTCAAGACTATCCGTGCCTGGGTGACCGCGACCAACCCCGAGGCCGCACCAGTCATTGACAAGGACGTAACCGGCAAGCATCAGGCCGATCCGTGCGTGGGCTACTTCCGGGTGGGCACCCGGGTCCTCACCTTCGAGTTTGACAGCGACCTGTCCGATACGGAGCGCGTGCCGCTGGCTCAGAGTGTCCGCGACTATTTCCAGACCGAAGTGATGCCGCATGTCGAGGATGCCTGGATCAACCCGGACAAGCGCGACGCGCAGGACGGGAAAATCGGCGTCGTGGGCTATGAGATTAACTTCAACCGGTATTTCTATCAGTATGTGCCGCCAAGACCGTTGGCGGCGATTGACGCGGACTTGAAGAGGGTGGAACTGGAGATCGCAGCGTTGTTGGCGGAGGTAGCCGAGTGATGAAGCACAGAGCCCCTGCTACGTTCAAACCCACAGACCTGCATTGGCAACCTAGGGCTCCTGGAGACTGGGAACTGAAGCCACTGTGCCGCGTCGTGTCGGTAAACGATGACGTGCTTCCGGCAAAATTTCCCTTCGACACAGAAATTTCGTACGTAGACATATCCTCTGTGAGTTACGGGAAGGGCATTGTGTCCGCGGAGTCAATGCTGTTTGCCAATGCGCCCTCTCGGGCAAGAAGACTGGCTCACCAAGGCGACGTTATTATTTCAACTGTTAGAACTTATCTGAAATCTATCGCGGAAGTTGACAAAAAGCATTCAACATGTGTGTTCTCAACCGGATTTGCGGTACTTCGTGTACGTCCGGGCAAACTTAAAGATGGTTTTCTAAAATGGATGACCTCAAATGAATTGCTTATACAGGCCATTGAAGCGCATTCCACAGGTGTGAGTTATCCAGCAATCAGCGCCCACGATTTGGCAAAGCTGAAAGTCGCAGTACCTCCCTTAGACGAACAGCGCCGGATAGCTGCACTTCTAGAGCGCGAAACCGCCCGAATTGATGCTTTGATCAAGCAGAAAACCCACTTTATCGAACTGCTGAAGGAGAAGCGCCAAGCTCTCATCACGCAGGCCATAACTAAAGGACTGGAATCTAACGTGCCGATGAAGGACTCAGGAGTTGAGTGGTTGGGGGAGGTGCCGGCGCATTGGATACCGATTAAATTTCGCCATGTTGCCCGGGTAACGGAAGGCCTTGTGGATCCCAAAGCGGAAAAATATCGAACTCTGCCACTGATTGCACCTAACCATATAGAATCCAACACAGGTCGGCTCCTCGGACTTGAAACCGCAGAGGAGCAAAATGCAGAAAGCGGTAAGTATACCTGTAAACCAGGTGACATTATTTACTCGAAAATTCGACCCGCTCTTGCCAAGGTCACGATAGCCCCATGCGCCTGCTTGTGCAGCGCGGATATGTACCCTTTACAGGCAGCAAAACGGATAAGCTCTGCCTGGCTTTACTACCTCCTGCTATCTGGACCATTTACGGCATGGGCAACATTGGAGTCTATGCGCGTGGCGATGCCTAAGATCAACCGAGAAGCCTTGGGTGAGCTTCGCATTTGCCTCCCCCCCCTGGTTGAGCAAGAAAGGGCCGCCGAGTGGATAGACGACGCACTTCCCAAGATTGATGCCGTTATCGCTAACACCGAAATGAGCATCGGCTTGCTAAATGAACGCCGCTCCGCCCTCATCACCGCCGCCGTCACCGGCCAGATCGACCTGCGGGAGAATGCCGCATGACCAAGCTCAACGAGGCGGCCTTCGAGGCCAACCTCTGCCAGGCCCTGATCGACTCCGACTACGACAGCCTCAGCCCGCATACCGACTGGGATGTGAACTTGGCCCTGTGCCCCCAGGTGCTGCTGGACTACCTCCGCGATGCCCAGCCGGACGAATGGGCCAAGCTCCAGGGCCACTATGGCACGGCCGTCGAGACCAAGGTGATCGAGGAGATCGTCCGTCAGATCAAGAAAGAAGGCATGCTGGCCATCCTGCGCAACGGTGTGCGTGATCGGGGCGTGCATTTCAAGCTGGTTCAGTTCGCCCCGCCGACCAACCTGAACCCCGAGGTGGCCCGGCGCTACGCCCGCAACCGCCTGGGGGTGATGCGCCAGGTGCGCTTCGACCCCAAAACCCAGCAGACCATCGACGTGGTCCTCTTCGTCAACGGCCTACCCCTGGCCACGGTGGAGCTGAAGAACGCCTACACCGGCCAGACGGCGACCCACGCCATCAAACAGTACATGCGGGACCGGGTGCCCAAGACCAGCACCCCGCTGATCGACTTCAATCAGCGTGCCCTGGTTCACTTTGCCGCCGACACCGCGGAATGCTACATGACGACCCGGCTGCAGGGCAGAAAGACCCACTTCCTCCCCTTCAATCAAGGCGATAACGGCCATAAGGGCAATCCGGTCGCGGCGGGTAACTACCGTACCCATTATCTCTGGGATCTGGTCTGGCAAAAGGACGTCTGGCTGGACATCCTGCAGAACTACCTTGTCCTGGAACGTCAGCACAAGACCGCCCCCTGGCGCACCGGCCGGCTCATCTTTCCCCGCTACCACCAGTGGCGGTGCGTCCGCCAGCTGATCGCCGCGAGCCGCCTGGGGCCACGCCTATTCTTGAACCTGCACTCGGCGGGTTCGGGTAAAACCAACACCATCGCCTGGGTGGCCCACCAGCTCTCCGTCCTGCACGATGATGACAATCAGCCCCTCTTTGCCGGGGTGGTGGTGATCTCCGACCGTCGCAACCTGGACCGCCAGCTACGGGACGCGGTCTCCAGCATCGACCGCAAGGCCGGCGTCGTCGAGTGCATCACCCATGGCGATGACCAGTCCAAGTCGTCCAAGCTGCGCGAGGCCCTACGCAAGGGCACCCGGATCATCGTGACCACCCTCCAGACCTTCCGCCCGATGATGGAGGGCGAGGCTCTCGACCAGTCCGGCAAGCGCTACGCGGTGATCGTCGACGAGGCCCACAGCTCCCAGTCCGGCAAGTCAGCCGCCGCGGTGCGTGCCGCGCTGGGGGATACCGGCGTGACCGAATCCGAAGACCTTGAAGACCTGATCGTCAATCAGATTGAACGGCGCGGGCCGCAGTCCAACCTGGCGTTTTACGCCTTCACCGCCACGCCCAAGGCCCGCACCCTGGAGCTGTTCGGGGACCGGGGCCCGGACGGCAAGCCGGTGCCGTTCAGCCTCTATTCCATGCGCCAGGCTATCGAGGAGGGCTTCATTCTCGATGTGCTCAAGAACTATGTCACTTACCAGGAGCTCTACCAGATCGTCAAAAAGACCGCGGATGACCCGGAGCATGACAAGTCCAAGAGCAAGCGCCTGATCGCCCGCTTTGCCTCCCTGCACGAAGCGGCGGTGGAACAGAAGGTCGCGATCATCATTGAGCATTTCCGCGAGCATGTCGCCGGCAAGATCGCCGGTCGCGCCAAGGCCATGGTGGTGACCCGCTCCCGACTGCATGCCGTGCGCTACCAGCAAGCGTTTGAGAAGTACCTCAAGGCCAAAAATTACAAAAACATCAAAAGCCTGGTCGCCTTCTCCGGCACCGTCGACGACGAGGGCCAGAAGTACACCGAAACGGGCATGAACGGTTTTGACGAGAGCAAGACCCCGGAGCGCTTCGCGACCGGCGAGTACCAGGTACTGATCGTGGCCGAAAAGTACCAGACGGGCTTCGACCAGCCTCTGCTGCATACCCTGTATGTCGACAAGCCCCTGGGCGGCATTCAGGCCGTCCAGACCCTGTCCCGCCTCAATCGGTGTCATCCGGACAAGAAGGACACCTGCGTGGTGGATTTCGTCAACCAGCGCGAGGATATCTACAACGCCTTCAAGCCGTATTTCGAGGTGACGACCCTGGATGCGGTCACCAACCCCAATCACGTCTACACCCAGCAGGCCACCATCCTTGGCTACGGCCTGATCCACGACGCCGAGATTCAGGGCTTCTCGGACCTCTACTTCCAGAAGCGGCAGAGCCCGGATGATGGCGGCCAGATGGACGCCCTGGTGGCCGCCGTGGTGAAACGCTTCACCGCGGCCTATGGCCCCGACACCGCCCCCGCGCAGGTCGCCGAGGGCGACGCCTTCAAAGCCAGCATCCGGTCATATCTGCGGCTGTACGAGTTCGTGACGCAACTGACGCGCTTCGTCGACGTGGATCTCGAACGATTCTACCTCTTCGTCAAGCACCTCCTGCCGGCACTGCCGTTTTGCGGCGCCGGCGAGAACGAGGATCTGACGCACGAGATCGAGTTAGCCCAGTACCGGGCGGATCTGGCGGAGTCCGGGCACATCTTGCTGGACGATGGCGAGGAGCCCGAGCCCTTGCGCAACCCCAGCACCGGGGGGCGTGGCAATGGCCCCAAACCGGGTGAACTGCTCGCCCCGCTTTCCGAGATTATCCGCGAGTTCAACGAGCGCTATGGCCTGAATTTCGCGGAGGCCGACATCCGGTGGATGGAGGACGTGGCGGCGCAAACCGAAGCGGATGAGATCCTGGTGCAACAGGCCAAAAACAGCGATCCTTCGGCCTTCAAGACGGTTTATGACGAAAAGGCCCTGGACCTCCTGATTGACCAGCGCGAGCGCGCCGAAGACCTGTTCAACATCCTGGTCAGCAATGATGCCGCGCGCGGGTTCCTCTTCGACCAGATGCGGCGCGCCTTCCTCCGTCAGGTCCTGGAGCCGTCCAGTCAGCCGGCATACCCCTAAGTCATCTTGAGCTGGGTGAGGCATTAAGGTGGCCTTCTACAAGATCAGAAAGCTGAGCCGTAAACTGCCCGGCGGCTCCATGACGGAGCCAGTTCACGGCACGCTGGATGTCATTCTCAAGCAGGACAGTGATCAATCACCAACCTGTGTCTACAACGAACTCGTTTGCCTGCGGTTGGCGCAGCGACTCGGTGTGCCGTTGGCACTGGGCGTACCCTCGGTGGCGGATGGCGGCACCTATTTCGCCAGCCTGATCGTCGGCGGCCTGTCGATTAACCTGCCGAACATTTCCGCCAAAAAAATGGCCAGCGTCGCCCAGCGTTATCCAGACGAGGCCGCGGCGCTGTTCGTATTTGATGTGTGGGTGCTAAACGACGATCGCGCCAACAACCTGAAGGCCAATCTGACGCCGGCAGAGGTGCACCTGGTCGCGGGTATCGACCACGAACAGACCTTGCTGGGTACGCGGGCCGATATGAACGACAGCCTGCGGGCCCTGGGGAATTTGGAAGTCCCTAATCAGCATCCTTTGCGGGCGCATGTGGCGGCAGGTATTGTCGAGCAGTGGGTCGCGCGGATCGTCGCCCTCGATGACGCCGTGGTTGATGACGCCGTGGTGCTGAAGTTCCGCGTCGGCGGCGTGTATGAGCGGATGCAGCGCAAACTGGCCGCGGCCGTCAAGACCCGCCGCGACCATATCGCCGACTTGGTGCGCCGGGCCCGGGCTTGATGCAGCGGATCACCGAACTCTGCCTGGATGCCGGCAGCGGGCTCGCCCCCTTTGCGGTGTTGGTCGAGCAGGGTGACCAGTGCGCCTGGGCGACCGGAGCCGATTTCGGGGGGCGCATTCACCCCTCGTGGGCCGGACACGTCCTCGCCTGCAAGCACCGGCGCCCTGAGGAATGGTGGGTGCTGGCCGCGTGGCGCGACTGGCTGGCCGAGGTCGCTCAGGAGCCGCCAGGACGGCGACAGCAGGTTTTGGCACAACTCGCACGGACAACCCCGGGCATTTTCATTAAACGTCCGCGCGTGGTGCAGACGCGCCTCCCTGGGGGTGCCCTGGCCGCGCACTGGCGTCGACAGCGGTTGCATGATCGCGCGGAGGTGATCGGGGGGGAGATCGCGGCGCGGCTGGCGGGGTCGGGTTTGGCGCACTGGTCCGTCGAGGTCCTGAGCAACGATAACGGCGCGGTGGCTGGCGATTGGGTGGTCGCGCGGCGGCCGGTTGCCGATGATCCCGGGGCTGCTACCGCGGTCGTGCCTCCCGAGGCGCACGCCTCCTGGCGCCTGGCGGACATCACGATCATCCGCGTCGTCGCGGCGGACGCCATTGACCAGGCGCAGGTCGCGTGGGGGCAGTCCCGGGAGGCACTGGGTTCTACCCCGCCATTCTGGATCGCCGTGGTGCGTCATAGCCGGCAGGCGGAATTGATCGCGGCGGGTTGTATCGTGGGCGAGCGCTTTCCCGCGGCGGTCTCGCTGGCGGTGGCCGCCAGCCGGGCGTATTGGCGTGGGGCTTAGTGCGCGCAGCTCGACGTCGTGGGGACGGGGGGGTCCATCCAGGGATTGTGCCGGCACCAGCGTTTGATCCAGTAGCGCCCGGCCCTTTTCAAGGCCCGTTCCTCGGCCTGGGCATCCGCGCGGCAGGGGAAGCGCCGTGCTCCCACAATGCAGACCGGCGGGTTGATACGGGTGAAGACCGCACCCGTCCCGCCGAGGTGCTGACGAAAGCGGCGTTCTACATCCAGCGCCATGCCCGTGTAGGTGCGGCCATCGTGACATAAGAGAACGTATACCCACCAGCTCCTGCCGTCACTCGTCCTGGTCATCATCGAGGAAGGCCTGTCTTAGGGCTGTGGCCTCTTCCAGCGTCGCGGGGCTATTGACGCTTTCGCCCGTGGCGCGAATCGCCTTGCGCAAGGTTGGGCTGCTGACTTTCAGGATATCGCGCAGCACGACCGTGCCCATCGTCTTCTGACCGCCCCGGTAGATGTTGATGATGCCCGTGCGCCGCAAGACGCTGGCGTGTATCCCGGACGCTTGATGGACGAGCGCCGTCGCGGTATAGGCAGCGAGATGGCCATTCGTCTTACCGCTAAAGACATAATTGTGGGACTCGTCCTCCGCTCGGCGTTCGCCTCCTTTCCCCTTTCCGGCCAGGCACTCGTCGATCGCCGTCGAAAGTTCCAGTTCCACGCGATAGGCGTCCTCGGCGCCGTGCCGCGCGATCACCCAGCAACCAGCCGTCTCGTCCCTCACCAGTTCATCCCGGCGCAGCGTGACGCTGGCGCTCACCCGCTGGGCATAGAGCAGGCAGAGCAAGGCCAGGGCGCGCCCACGGGGGTCCGGGAACTGGCAGATGCGCTGGAAGGTAGCCCTGGACTCATCGAGATTGAGGGTTTCAAAGCGCGTTGCTCCCTTGCCTTTACCGCGTCGATGGAAGTTCACATCCGTAGCAAACGGATACTTCTTCTTCACCCACTTATAGAACTGATTCAGGGTATAGGCGTGTCCGGGTGCCGCGTCGACAGAGGCCATATATTCATCAAAGACCATGCGTCCCGCGTCCTGAAGTGTCCCATATCCACGGACGTGGAGCCATTCCAGATAGCGTGCAATCAGCCCAATATGGCGGTCCAGTGTTTGAAGTCTGATCGGATTCTGGTTCCCAAACAGCCCATGATCAAAACCGAAATGCATCAGGGCGTACTGGCTGTCCAGAAATCCGGCTACCAGATCGGCGAAGTGCTCATTGGTATTGTCCCGCAATCGCCTGATGCGCTTATCGATGGCACCCGGCAGGGTAATGGGACTGAAACGGAGCTGCGGACTCTGGCGAAAATACGGCAACGTGGCTACGGCATTCCTTACCAAAATAGAAGGGTATTGCGTAAATATTGCGCGATACCAGGCCAGGCTCGGCTCGCCTTCCCCGACCTCCCTGAGGTAGCGCAACACGATTTCATGCTTTATCTTGGCATGC
>JAGVUH010000310.1 GCA_019136395.1 Gammaproteobacteria bacterium | reverse complement strand
CTGAGGCGATTGGCCCGGGAGAGGCCCGCCCCATCCTCGATCCGGTAATCCCGCCAGCCAAAGTTCTTCTCCACCCACCGCCGGGCCGCCTGCTGGGCCCCGGCCATGTCCAGCCCCCGCTCGCCCTCCTGTCCGCCGAGGCGCACGAACAGGTAATTGGCGATGAAGTTGTTGGAATACTCCAGCATCGGCGCCAGGACCTCCCGCAGGGTGCGGCTGTTTTCATGCCGGTAGAGCCGGCGGGCGCCGGCGGGCACCTGACCGATCCGGACCTCACCGGCGACCTTGATCCCCGCATCAGCCAGTTTGGCCGCCAGCATCTCACCAAAATAGCGCAAGGCGGTGGAGCGATCCTTGAGGTTGATGCGATGCTTGCCGGTCCCCAGCCCGGCGGCCAGTTCCCGCCCCAGGGGGGTGAGGGGGGTCTGGGCCTCGCCGCTTTGCACCTTGCCGCCCTCCTTGGTCAGGGCGAGGGTATTGAAGTTCAGGGCGAGGGCGGTTACAGGGGCATCGTAAGGATTGTCGCTAGATGACCGGCCATCGATCCGCAGGGTGGGGGAAAAGAGGCCATCGTCCAGGCCGATACCCTTCACCTCCCGCAGCCCAGCCCCCTTGATGCCGCTTACCAGCCGCTCCAATTCCTCCGACACCAGGAAGGGATCAGCCCCCTGGACCCATAGCCAGCCGTCGGCGGTAAAGGTGTCCGTCGCGAAACGATGATCGAGCCCCCAGCGCTGGATGGCGGCGAGGGCCGTCAGCACCTTCATGGTGGAGGCCGGGATCATCGGCCGCTCCGCCTGATGGGCGATGCTCAGCTTCGCGTCCTGCCCGAAGGCCAGGCTGGCCTCCGTGAGGGACAATACCTCCAGGACCGGATCGGCCTTCGCCGCCAGGCCGGACCGGGGAGGCAGGGCGAGGCCCGCGACCACCAGGGTGAGAGAAAAGACGAAGGCAAGGGTCTTGACCATGGCGCCGAGGTTCTCCGAGCAAGCGAGGACGCTAGGATAAGGCGATCGGCCCCGAAAGTCAGGGCCGGTTCGCGGAACGCCTCCTCCAATCCACCGGACCCGCCATGCGTATTTCGCGAGTAGGAAAGCCACCGTTCTGGACAGACTGAAATCGAGAGGGACCTCACTCAGTTACCGGAACCGGGACAGTCCCCCGAGCAATAGGCGCCCACGGCAAAGGTATTACTGCCGGAAGCTCGTATGTAGAAGCGTTGATCAGGGGTCATGATTTCGTTGTAATCCCAATTCCGGAAACCGCTCTCATTGGGGGCAAGATACCAGCAGTTATCAGTGCCACACCCATTCTGTCCGATCACGATCTTGTAATCATAGCCGTTGATCTCAAGAACGCCGGTATAGGCGAAATTCATCCCATCAGGGGTATCTTTGTTGCCATTCGTAGTGGTGAACAGGCCATTGGCCCGATCGTTGAAGAAATCGGCGGGTGGACCGCTGGAATGTCTACCCGCCAGGGCATCCACTTGATAGGCGGGAAGAAGATCGGTGGAGACATTATTGGTGGTAACCCCGTCCCAGGGCTGACCAGAGGTGATGCTGTAGCCACCATCCCAATAATAGACCAGGCTATTGACCTCGGGGTCGTTATCCGAATCAATCTCGATAACATTCTGATGTTCGCTTGATCCGAATAGGGGGAATGAAACCGCTAGACCAACCATCAGATAAGTAATCAACAGTGCATTTCTGTTCATATATTTTTCCCCCTTAATTTCGGCAGTTGGCATTGCTTTCTCGACCTGCAAGCGTGCGTCATAGGGTAGCCCACCATTTCATCCCATCATCTGGGAACTAAGCTGAATCTTTCGACATCGTCAATCACTTGTTGGATTTTCCTCGTCCCAGTCAGAAATCCAGGCTCACCTTGGCGCCGACCACCAGGGCATTGTCGATATTTCCGGTGCCGCCGGGGCGGATGATGTACTGGAGGTCGGGCTGGAGGGCGAGACCATGGCCGAGCACGAAGCGGTGATTGATTTCCACGACGGCCTCGTAATCCTTTTCCGCCAGGCCGACGGCCTGGAGGCCGTCGTTGTACTCGCTGCTATACCAGCCGGCCGTGATGCCGAGGCCGGTCTTGTCCCGTGGGCGGGCCGGGAAGAGGCCCTGATAGACCAGGCCGGCGTTGAAGTAGTTGGTCAGCTTGTTGACCTTGTCCGTCAGGCTGAAGACCAGGGAGCCGAAGGCGGACAGGTGGCGGCTGCTGCCCGGGGCCGCGCGATACAGCATCTGTTCCGCCAGGAGCCAGACCATGCCGTCGCCCTTGACGGTGCCACCCAGGGGATCGGACAGGTCCTCGTAGTCCCCGGTCAGATAGAAGCCGCCCAGCTTGTACACGCCGGGCAGGCCCGCGTCGCTGTCCCGCTGATGGTGATAGTGGACCTCGCCGGCCAGGGTGACGCCGTTGTCCCCCAGGCCCCAGTTGGTGCCGTTGGGGTTCTGGCTGGGGAGCAGGAAGTCACCCTCCTTCAGTTCCGGATCGCCGTCGTAGATCGCGGCCTGAAGGGTCCAGTCGCGCCCCGGGGTGTCGTAGCGCAGGCGGGCGCCCCAGGTGGCGACGGGATAGGCGGTAAAGGTGAAGGGATTCTGCAGGAAGACCGCCTTGGGGCTGCCGCAGAAGGAGTTGTTGACGAACTGGCAGTAGAGGGGCGAACTGAGGAAGTCGTCATTGGCGACCAGACGGCCATAGGCCAGGTCCAGGCGATCCTCCAGGAGCCGGGTATTGAACTGGACGTTGACCACCTTGAAGTTCTCGGTGCCGAACACTTCCTGGGCGGTAAAGGTGTTGCCACCCTCGGAGGGGGCGATGAAACGCTGGGAGACGCTGGTGCCGTCGCGCTTGGAGAGCTTGACCAGCAGGCGGGTATGGGGGACGCCCAGCAGCCTGTCGAGGTCGAAGTGCAGGTCCAGGCCGATGTTATCGGCGTAGGTGCCACCCAGGATCTCGCCGCCGGCGACGTTGGCCAGGGGCTCCGCCGTGTAGTTGAGCCGGAAGTCCAGGCCCTGGGCCTGCCAGGCATCCCGGGTCCCGCCCCAGTTGCCGGTCAGAAAGTCCTGGCTAGTGAAGTCGGTGGCCAGGGCTGGCGGCGTCAACAGGGCCAGCGCCAGGAGGGCCGGGGCCACCCGATCACGGCCCAGGGCCAGGAGAGGGCCGGAATTGGGTTTCCACGGTGTCCTGGCTATCCCTTGGGACAGCGCAGTCCAGGATGTACGGGGGGGACTGGTGGCTGGCCAGTTAGTGTGAAAGTCACGGCAAAGGCTTTCATTTTCAGGGGTGTGGTGCCCCCCCTCATGACAGTTAGCTTGATCACGGGATGTCGCGGCGACGGTGACTTCAGGGATGGGAAGGGTAGGCATCTGTCTGGTCATGGGTTCACGATACTCTTTAGGATCGGGTCATTGGCATAGGCCTCACGGACATTGGCCCAGGTCACGATCAGCGGCTCCAGTAGGTAGGCCGGCACGATCTTGACCCCGTTGAAATAGCTGTGGTCGTCGTTCACCGCCGGGACCTTGCCCTGCTGCAGGTCCCGCACCATGGCGATGGCATGCCCGACCAGGGCGCCAGTGTCCTTGTTGATGGTGGAGTATTGCTCGCCCCGGAGGATCGACTTGACCGACTCGACCTCGGAATCCTGCCCCGTGACCACCGGCAAGTCCTTGCCAGCGGCACGGACGGAGGTCAAGACCGCGCGGGCAAGGGTATCGTTGGGAGAGAGCACGCCATCCAGTTTGACCTGGGGGTAGGTGCCGGCGAGCAGGGTGTCCATGCGCCGCTGGGCGTTTTCGGCCTTCCAGCCTGGGGTGGCGGCCTGGGCGAAGCTCGTCTGGGCCGATCGCACGACCAGGGTGCCATCGCTGATCCGCGGCTGCAGCACGCTCATAGCACCATTGAAAAAGACCTGGCTGTTGGCGTCATCAGGCGAGCCGGCAAAGAGTTCGATATTCCAGGGGGGTGGCCCCTTGCGTTGCCGCAGCCCTTCCAGCAGGGCCTGACCCTGGAGAACGCCGACCTTGTAGTTGTCGAAGGCGACGTAGTAATCCACCGCCGGGGTGTTGGTCAGCAGCCGGTCGTAGGCGATGACGGTCGCCCCAGACGCCACGGCCTCCCGCAGCTGACCACCGAGCTGGGAGCCATCGATGGCGCCGACGATGAGAACCCTGGCCCCCTTGGTCACCATGGTCTGGATCTGATTCTGCTGCTCAGGCACCCCACCGTTGGCGAACTGGACGTCGAGCTTGAAGCCGGCCGCCGCCAGGCCATCCCGGAACAGTTGTTCCGCCAACACCCAATTCTCCGAGGTTTTCTGGGGCAGGGCGACGCCGATCAGGCTGTGAGGGGGGAAACCGGGCCTCGCGCCAGCCTGCCGCCCCGCGGCGAAAACGGAATCCGCAGCGGAAGCGGGACCCGTGGCTTGCTGAGGGAGGGGCGCACCGCTGGGTTGCCCGTCCATGGTGAATCCACCGCGGGCAGCGGGTGACGTGGGGGGAGCCTGCCGCCCACCATTGACGAGGTACCAGAGCCCGCCCCCCAGCACCACCAGCCCCAGGACCAGCAGCGTCAGCCGTTTGCTAGTCCCCGGGCCTGGGGATACCGGGGGGGACCCGGGTGACCGAGGAGCATTTTGATTCCCGGCATCGGAGCCCGGCTGACCATTCGGACCGGAACCGACATCAGTACCCCTAACAGCGCTTGCAACCACAGCCGTGCCAGCAACAGCGCCAGCCGGAGAACCAGCAACAGAACTAGCGGCAGAATCAGCCGCAGGACCCGCGGCAGAATCAGTACCTGGCGCATGGCCACCCCCCGCCGTGGGGCGCTGACGCAGCAAGAGCCCCAGGATAGACGGCCGCCCCTGGGTCTTGTTGTAGACATCGAAGGCCACCGCCAGCAGTAGCACCAGGCCCTTGATGATCTGGGTCAAATCGGCGCCAACGCCCATGAGTTGCAGGCCGTTGTTCAGCACCGCCATCACCAGGCCACCGATCACCGAACCGATGACGGTGCCCACCCCGCCGGAGACCGCCGCGCCACCGATGAAGACCGCCGAGATGGCGTCCAGCTCCCAACTGACGCCGTCAAAGGGGCCGGAGGCGGTGGCACGGCCGACGAACATGAGTCCTGCCAGCGCGGCGAGGATGGACATGTTCATCATCACTAGGAAGGTGACGCGGCGGGTATCGACCCCGGAGAGGCGCGCCGCCTGACTGTTGCCGCCCACGGCATAGATGTGGCGGCCGAGGATGGTGTGCCCGGCGAGGAAGCTGTACAGGATCACCAGGCTGACCAGGATCAGTCCGGGGATCGGGAAGGAGGTCCCCGGCCGGCCGCTGGCGAACTGATAGGTCAGCCAGGCAATGACGACACTGAGCGCCATCAGCCGGACGACCGTGGCACCCAGGGGTGGCACCTCGCCCCCCAGACGGAGGGTTCGCCGCCGGCCGCGCCAGGTCCCCAGCACCAGCCAGAGGATGGCGGCCAGGCCGAGGGCCAGGGTCGGATCGTTCAGGCCCGTGTCATAGGCGAGGGGGGGCAGGTACCCCCCGCCCAGGTACTGGATGTCGTCGGGCACGGGGATGGTGTTGGAGTGACCGAGAGCCTGGTTGGCCCCGCGAAACAGCATCATCCCAGCCAGGGTGACGACGAAGGCGGGGATGCCGACATAGGCTACCCAGAAGCCCTGCCAGGCGCCAATGAGGGCGCCAATGCCCAGGCACAGCAACACCGCTGCCCAGGGCGCCAGCGCCCAGTCGCGCATCGCCAGGGCCAGGACAATACCGGCAAAGGCGGCCACGGAGCCTACCGACAGGTCGATGTGGCCAGCGATGATCACCAGAACCATGCCGACGGCCAGTACCAGGATATAGGCGTTGCCATTGAGCAGATTCATCAGATTAGCCGAGGTCAAGACCAGCCCGTCGGTCTGGACCTGGAAAAAGGTCACCAGGGCGACGAGGGCGAAGACCATACCGAACTGGCGGGGGTCGCCACCAAACAGGTCCTTGAGATAGTTCATGGGCGGGGGCCTCAGATGGCGGGGTTCCGGGGGGTGGCAAGGTTGAGGGTCATCAGCCGCATCAGGCGTTCCTGGGTCGCCTCGGCACGGTCGAGGACGCCGGTGATGGCCCCTTCGCACAGGGTGTAGATGCGATCCGCAAGGCCGAGGAGTTCCGGCAGTTCCGAGGAGATGAGGATCACCCCCTTGCCCGCCGCCGCCAGGTCCTGGATCAGCTCGTAGATCTCATACTTGGCACCAACGTCGATGCCGCGGGTCGGCTCGTCGAGGATTAGCAGCTCGGGCTCGGTGAACAGCCACTTGGCGAGAACGACCTTCTGCTGATTGCCACCGGAGAGCTGAGCGACCCCGGCGCTGACGCTGGGGGCCTTGATCCGCAGGGACTGACGATAGTCCTCCGCCACCGCCACTTCCCGGGGCCGGTCGATAACCCCGTGGTGGCTGACCCGCCCCAGGTCGGCAGCAACGATGGTGGTCTTGATGTCGTCTAACAGGTTCAGGCCCAGGGTCTTGCGGTCCTCGGTCACATAGGCGAGGCGGTGACGAATGGCGGTGGCAATGTCGTGCAGATCGACCTCGCGCCCCGCCATGAGGATCTGTCCTCCTTCGTAAAGTCCATAGGAACGCCCGAACAGGGAGCGGGCCAACTCCGTGCGCCCCGCGCCCATGAGCCCGGCGAAACCCAGGATCTCGCCGCAGCGAACAAAGAAGCTGACGCCCTTGCAGACCAGGCGCTCGGCAACCTGAGGGTGACGCACCGTCCAGTCACGTACCTCGAAAAAGGGCTCGCCGATCCGGGGGGTTCGTTGGGGAAAACGGGCACCCAGGGAGCGCCCGACCATGCCGCGGATCAGGCGGTCCTCGTCCACCGGCTGGGCGTCCGGCCCGGTCAGGCGCAGGGTCTCGATCGACTGGCCGTCGCGGATGATGGTCACGGCATCGGCGATGGCCAGGACCTCGTTCAGCTTGTGGCTGATCAGGATGGAGGTCAGGCCCCGGGCGCGCAGGCCCCGCAACAGATTCAGCAAATGGGCGGAGTCCTCCTCGTTGAGGGCCGCCGTGGGCTCGTCGAGGATCAGCAGCCGTACGTCCTTACCCAGGGCCTTGGCGATCTCGACGAGCTGCTGTTTCCCCACGCCGATGTGCTTGATGGCGGTGTCCGGGTTCTCGCGCAGGCCCACCTGCTCCATCAACCTGGTGGCCCGGACCCGCGCCTGGGCCCAGTCGATGATGCCCCCCCTGGCGACCTCATGGCCGAGGAAGAGGTTCTCGGTGATGGACAGCTCGGGGATCAGGGCCAGTTCCTGGTGGATGATCGCGATGCCCGCCGCCTCGCTGGCGCGGATGTCCTTGAAGGCCACCGGCTGGCCGTGGAGCAGGATCTCCCCCTCGTAGGAGCCATGGGGATAGACCCCGGACAGCACCTTCATCAGGGTCGACTTGCCGGCCCCGTTCTCGCCGCAGAGGGCGTGGATCTCCCCCTCCCTGACCGCCACGGAGACGCGGTCCAGGGCCTTGACGCCGGGAAACGCCTTGACGATCCCGCGCATGTCCAACAAGGTCGTCACGACAGCCCCACCAGACGATTAACTGAGTATCCAGGATTCATTGTGACCATCGTCTTTATTGAAACACTTGATGAGATGTAACCTTGCAGCCCCCCTCTCCCGCCAGGAGTAGGGAGCATGAAAATCAGCAACTTGCACCTTCGAAGCCTTCCTGGGGCGTGAGGGGTCTGAACGATATGGGATGCGCTATTGACCCTCGGGCTCAGGGCTGGTCGGCATCCGCCAGGCAGCGCACGGAGAAGCCGGCGTTCTTGAGGGCAGTGTAGCGCCCGGCGTTGACCTTGCGATTGCCCAGGCCCCGGAAGTTGGTGGAATGGCTGCTGATATCGCTGGCGCTCCAGAAGAAGCCGTTGTAGCCGGCCAGGTCGAAGTCGCCATCCCAGGTCTCGCGGTGACCGCCGCCACGGGCGGTGAAGCCGCTGCCGTTGCTGGCGCCGGTGTTGGGGGCGAACCAGTGGTCGAAGCCGGTCTCCTTGAGCAGTCCGCCGGCCACCGAATCGCCGCCAAGATAGTCCATGAGGGTCGCCCATTCGTCGTCCGTGGGCACATGCCAGCCCTCCGGCGCCAGGCCATTGGGGTTGGCGACGGCGTACCAGTTGTACAGGAGGCCGTAAGCGCTTTCGTCGAAGCCGGGATCGGGGTGCTCGCACCAGGCCCCTTCCTGGTCGTCAACCCAGGCCTGGTTGTCGGGGAGGTTGGGAATCGGTTCGCCGTTACGGTAGGTGCGGGTCTTGAGATTTTCCGCCATCCACACCTGGGTGCCGATCTGGACAGTGGCGTATTCATTGCCATCGAGGTCGGTGACGCTGATCCGACTGCCGGTGGTGAAGGACTGGACCGGGCCCTGCCGCCGGGCCCCGAGGGGGTCGGTGGCGATGACTTGCCAGTAGTAACGGGTATTGGCAGTCAGGGGGCCGCTGGGGACGTGTTCCTCGGCGGTGAGGCTGGCCAGGGGTTGCAGGGCGCTCGCGCTGGTGCCAAGGCGGACGTCGTACCGGACCTCGGCCCCTTCGGGGTCGGTGGCGCGATAGGTGAGGGAAACGGCCCCGGCGTTGATCGTCTGGCCGTCAAAGGGTTCTTGCTTGACAAAGAAGGGCGCAGCGTTGTCGCTGCCGCTGTTGCTACAGCCTTGGCTCAGCACCAGGGCGGTCAGGGTGGCCATCAGCAGGCTCCGGGTGCCCGGAACGGGTTGGCGCGGATAGAGGGCAAAATGACCAGTCATGGTTCTTCTCCGGGGGATTGGGCAGGCCAGGGCCTGGGTGCGTGGCAATGGCGGGGAAGGGATGAGGGGGTTCGGGCAACATTGGAATGGGCAGGCGTGTTCTTCCATCCTGGATCCAGCCCCGTGAATGAATTTAAGGGCTTTTCGAAACATAAAAGGTATAAGAATTGGGCATTGTTTTCCATACCATGCCTATGCGATATTTTCCGTCGGGGGTCGTCAAATATTCACATTGATCATAAGAATAAACCGTTTTAACGTAATTGAAACCACTCTCATTGGGACCGAGATACCAAATGTTATTAGGCTCCCCCGCCATGACGCCGACTTGTCCAATCACTACCTGATAGTCATTTCCCTCGATTTCCAGGACACCGGTCAAAGCGAAGTTTAGGGCATCAAACTGCGCCGCGCCGCTGACTCCAATATTGATGGTGCCAGCGCGCTGAATGAAAAAGTCAGCGGGAGGTTGACTGGCTTTTCTCCCGGCGAACACATCCACCTGATAGGTCGGCACGCCTCCTTTCTGACTGGTGATATTATTCGTGGTAACCCCATCCCAAGGTTGGCCATCGGTAACGCTATATTCCCCGGTATAGTAAAAGACGATGCTATTGACTTGCGAGCCGCCGCAAGCGTGAGCGCTTGGCCACGAAGAGAAATCAACAGTATTGTCGTGTTCAGTCGCGGCCCAGGAGGAAAATGAAGACCATATCAGGCATACCAGAATGCTCGCTCTCACTTGAATGGACATTCGCATGCGATTCATACCTCGTCAGGCTAGTTGTTAAATACCCGGAATTCATTGTAAACATCGTCATCTTTGGAGCGCTTGATGCGATATTGACCATCGGGTGTCAAGAGCCAGCCATTTGCATCCACCTCGAAGCCACTCTGGTTGGCGCCCAGGTACCAGCAATTACGAGAGCCGCACATGTCCTGACCCAGCACGATGCTGTAGTCATTGCCATCAATCTCCAGGCTTCCCGTAAAGGCAAAATTCATCCCCGCGATACCAGGTTGTCCCGCCGTCGTAATCCATTTACCCCCGGCACGCTGCGTAAAGAAAGTGGCAGGGGGATCACTGTAATGCCTGCCCGCTAAGGCGTCCGCCTGATAAGCGGGGTAGTCAGCGGAGGCATTGTTGGTGGTCACCCCATCCCAGGGCTGACCACTGGTGATGCTGTAATTCCCGTCGAAATAAAAGACGAGAGAGGTAACTTGGGAGTATTCATCACCCGGCTGGGAATTGAATTCCACGACATTGTCACGTTCCGTGGCCGCGTAGCCGAGAGGTGAGATCAGCACCTGGCAGGCCACCAGGCACAAAGACAAAAGGGGACTGATTTTCATGTGGATGATGCCTCATTGCGGTTTGATGTGAGCTATCCCTGCCGCCCATGGGCGACCCGCTTAGGGCTATCGGCATCCGCCAGGCAGCGCGGGGAGAAGCCGGCGTTCTTGAGGGCGGTGTAGCGCCCGGCGTTGCACTTGCGGTTACCCAGGCCCCGGTAATTGGTGGAATGGCTGCTGAGGTCGCTGGCACTCCAGAATCCAACAGCAGTGCTCGTACAGCTATTCATTGAGAACCAGCCGGGCATTGAACCGATAGCCCTGGCCGCGCACAGCCTTGAGTGGCCCCTGCTCGCCGAGTTTGGCCCGCAACCGGCTGAGGACGACTTCCAGGGCGCGGGGGTCGTAGGTCTCGGGGTCCTTACCCATGGCCCGCATCAGTTCCTCGCGGGAGACCGGCTGATCGGCGGCCCCGGCCGCCAGGGCCGCGAGCAAATGGTATTCATGCACCGCCAGCGGCAGGCGCTCGCCATCGGGGCGGATGAGGGAGGGTTCCAAGGGATCCAGGCGCCACTGGGGGGTGGTCAGGCCAATCTGGGTGACCCGCCTGGCGACGGCGCGGATGGCCGCCGCCAGTTCGACCATGTCAACGGGCTTGACCAGGTATAGGTCGAAGCCTTCATTCAGCCCCGCGACCCGGTCGTCCAACCGCCCCCGGGCGGTCAGGGCAATGATGCCAACCGCTGGGTAGATCTGGCGCAGGCGGCGGGCGATGGAGAGGCCATCCTCACCCGGCAGGCCCAGATCCAGGACCAACACCGGCCAGACCTGACCGGTGGCCAAGGCGGCGTCCAGGGCCGCACCATCGCTGAAACCGCTGGCCTGGAAGCCCATACGGCCCAGGTTGAAGAGGACGTCATCCAGGACATCTGCATTGTCTTCAACGACGGCAACGGTAAGCATGGCGGGCTAAGGTCCGGCAAAGGCGGCGAAGTAGCTGCCAGCTTAGCGACTCCGTCGCCAAGAAACCTAACAAATCCCAACAAGCGCGCGGCATGCGCCTGGCTTGCCAGTCGGGTCGTTGCAGGCCGGTTTCCGACAAGCACGGCGTGGGCTGTTGGGATTTGTTAGGTTTCTATTTCGCGCTTTTGCTAGTTTCACCTGGCCCCAAGGCGAAGGAGAGACCGCCAGGGTTGCCAGCGACGCCATCCGGCTATGCCGCGTTGACCGAGCGAAGGCGGGTCCCGCGCAAGCCGGTTAAGCGTGGCCAAACCCTGATCATCTGCCCACCGCCAGGCACGGTCCCTCGTGATCCGGCCATTCCCCCAAAACGGTCAGAGGGTCACTATCAGCCCAACGAGACACCCGACATGACAATAGTCTTCACGCCCAAGCGTCAGCTTCTCAGCGTCTTACCCTTGGCGATCGCCGGTTTGGCCGGTTGCGGTTCCGACAGCGACTCCCCCCCCCTGCCCCTGATCAAGGAGGTTGGCTACCTGCACAGCGGTCTTCTGGAGAACGTCCCCTACACCTGTGGTGGGCAACAGGGCCGCACCGGCCGGCTAGGCCACTTTATCTATGAAGTCGGCCGGACCTGTACCTTCAAGTTTGGGGACATGCACCTGGAAGCCGCCGTCACGGACCTCGGCGACGGGGTGGTCACCCTCTATGACCTGACGGCGTCGAAAACCGAGGCCTGGGCCCTGATGGCGATCCTCGACTCACTGTCTTTCGGTCGTCCCGGGACGGATGAATTCATCATCGCCGATCAGGTCCTGATGCAACGGCTCAATGTCGTGGATCTCGGCCAAGGGGATGCCGCCATCGCCCTGGCTCTGCAACCCTATAACGGCAAGACCAAAGCCGTCAGCCTCGCCTCGGGACGGGAGCGGCTGGGCGAGTTTGTCGACGAGAACAACAAGCTCACGGAACCCTTGCAGGATAGCCTTGACCGCGGCAAGGCCGTGCTCGGGAACCTGGGCGTGGATTACCAGGATCCGACCCCCGATGGGGACTCGCCCAAGGACGCAGACAACTCCCCGGGCCTGCTTGGGGAAACCAACCATGACAACCGGGTCAACCTGGTCATTTATGACTATCAGGGGAATCCACTGGCGATTGATAACTATTGGATGAACAACAACTGGTTGTCGGTTTCGGATGGCCAGAACCCCGACAACAACGAACCGCAAATCGGCATGGATGAGGGCGACATCAGCGGACCCAATGTCATCGGTATCGATCTGGTGGTGGGGCGTCACCAGACCAGCGAGGTCGCGAACGACTACCAGAGCTATCTGAATGATGGCGGCTTTTCCTCCCCCGTCACCATTTTTGCCGCCGACGTCATCGACGAGAATGACCCCGATGAGTCACAGTCGAACAACACCCATCTGGGGCAGCAACTCAACTTTGGCTTCGGCGTCGACTTGGGCATCGATACCCCCAACGGCAATTTCTACTGCAATGACTTCTCCCTGGCGCAAGGCTCCAATGACACCTGGAAAGCCCTGTTCGACACGATCAAGGATCTAGCCGATACCTTCGCCGATTGGGCGAAGTTCATCGCCTCGGATGGGGATGACTTGCCAGAAGCCGCGCAAGCGGTGCAGTCATATACAAAGTTCACGCAAGATGCCCAATCGGTTGCCTTCCAGAACTGGTGGATGCTGGGTCTCGGCGCCCAGAATGGGTCCTACCGCGCCTCGGCCTGGGGTGATCCGGCCATCATGATGCAATGCTATCTCAATGGCAGCGGTGATCCTCCCGTTTCCGTTCCCGTCCTCGCCTACTCGGACTACGATGACCATACCTTCAATCTCCAGGTCTCCTTCCCACCGCAAAACATGACCGTGCAGGAATAGCCGCGCCAACCGCGGGGAGGGCTGGCAGCCGTTCAGCCCTCCCTAAGCGTCAACGCCCTTTTCTATTCGCGTTTCCGGGAGTCAGGCGCACGTCCTCAGTCAGATCAAAATGTGCCGCTGCCAGTCAAGCACGCGATCCCGCACAGGATGGTCCAGGCGCCACCACCCTGGGTTGCAAGTGAGTCGATCGAACTGGCCGGTGCTTCGCCGCGGTGGGCGGGCGCGCCTTGACCGGGCAGGTCGAGACATTCTGCTGTCGGCCAGATCCAAAGGGAGGATGCTAAGCTCGTCGCGTTCCCCGACCTCGATGTGCCCCATGCGCTTCTTCACTACCGAAGGCCCGGTCCGTCCCGACGACCACTACAACCTGCCGCCCCTGTCGCGCTGGGATCTCGACGAGATCCGGCGATGATCGTCGAGCGGGTCACCCATCTCGATCAGTTCGCTCACAAATTGCAAGAGCCACGGGTGCGGCGGATCATCGAGCCGATGCTGGCCGGCACCGAGCTGGGCGCGGTGGCCGAGGACGACCGCCAGTATCTGGTCGATCTGGGGCTGCTGCGCCGCGACGGTGCCGGTGGGCTGGTAGTGGCCATTCCCATCTATCGCGAAGTCCTTCCGCGCGCCCTGGCCAGCGGGCCGCAAGATTCGTTGCCACGGATCAGCCCCACCTGGCTGAATCCGGATGGCTCGCTGAACCCGGAGGCCCTGCTGGCGGCCTTTTTGGACTTCTGGCGGCTGCATGGAGAACCGCTGCTCAAGAGCGCGCCCTATCACGAGATCGCCCCGCATCTGATGCTGATGGCCTTTCTGCACCGGATGATCAACGGCGGCGGCACCCTGGAGCGCGAATACGCCATCGGTATGGGGCGGATGGATCTCTGTCTACGTTACGGGGCGGTAACGCTGGGGATGGAACTCTAGGTCTGGCGCGACGGCGCGCCCGATCCGCTCGCCCAGGGGTTGGGCCAGCTCGATGCCTATCTGGCCGGGTTGGGGCTGGAAAGCGGCTGGCTGGTGATCTTCGACCGGCGTGCCCATCAGCCGCCCATCGCCGAACGGACCACGACCAGCGAACAGGTCAGCCCCGGCGGGCGCGCCATTAGCGTGATTCGCGCCTGAACGCCGGCGGTCGCGCTGCCCGCTGGGGGGTTGGTCAGCACGGCTCTCGAAGTCCCAGTTGGCCGCTGGCAGGCCGATTATGAAGGGGTGCTCTATGGCAAAGGTGAATTGAAACGCCTGTTCAAGACGGTGAAGTGAATCCCGGACAGGCTCTCATGACCCCCTCAGGCCATTTCCTTCCGTGAGCTGAGGGGCAGGGTCACCCGCAGACAGGCACCCCCGGCCTCACGTTCCAGGCACTCAACCTCGCCGGCGTGCCAGCGGGCGATGCGCCGTACCAGGTAGAGACCCAGACCAGCGCCGGGTATATCACCGACATTTTGCCCGCGCACATAGCGGTCGAAGAGGATGGGGCGCAAGGGCGGCGGGATGCCGGGACCCCGGTCCCGGACCTCCAGGATGGCCGCCTGTCGCGTGGTACCCAGGGTGACGGTCACCTGGGTGTCCTCGGGGGAGTATTTCAGGGCGTTGTCCACCAGATTGGCCAGCAGGACCTCGATCAGGTTGGGGTTGCCGATGATCGGGACGGGGCCATCCACCATCAGGGCCAGGCGGGTGACGGGCAGGCCGTAACCGGCAATCACGCTGTGGGTCAGACGCCCCAGATCGAGGGATATCCGATGTTCCAGGGTCTGGGTCTCGTGGCCGATGCGATCGTATTCCAGGGTCTTTTCCACCAGGGCGTTGATCCGGCTCACGGCCCGGCGGATGCGCTCGTGGCGCCGGTCGACCTCGGGCGCGGGTGGCACCAGGGCCTGCAGGGACTGGACGGCGCCGTCGATCATGGTCAGGGGGGTCTTGATCTCGTGGCTGATCATGGCGAAGAGCCCGCTCTGCTCCTCACGGGCGGCGCGTTCCTGTTCCGCCTCGGCCTGGGCCCGCCGCGCCCGATCCTGGGCCCGCTGACGCTCTTCGCGTAGCCCCCGGAAGCGGGCCCCGATCGCCAGATAGAGCGCCAGCACCGTCCCCAGGCTGGCGACATGCAGGCTGTAGAGGGGTGGCAGGCCTGCGTGGACATAGCCCAGCAGATGCAGGATCGTCACCAGGATGCCCAGCATGCTGATCAGATTGGCGGTGAACATGAAGCCGCTGCCCGGTTCCCCGCGCCGCCAGAGGCGCAGGCTGAGATAGAGGCCGACGCCATTCATCAGGATGACGGCGTTAAGCATCGGCGATATCACCTCGGTGCGGTAACCCAGCAACACCAGGGGAATGCCCAGCAGTGGCACGACGATGCCCGCCCAGTAGAGCCGGTAGAGCAACCGGTGGCGGCGGTCGATGTTGAAGAGCAGCCGATAGAAACCGTTGCCAAAGGCGATGGCCCCGAGGGCGAAGACCCCGAGCCAGTGGCGGTTGATCAGGGGGGCGTTTGGTAACAGATACTGCGCCACGAACCCGAAGCTGCCGAGCAGGTTCAGAAACAGGCAGCCGACATACGCCAGAAACCAGGGGGAAAGGGGATCGCGCAGCCAGAACCAGTGATTCAGGGCCAGCAGCATGACGGTCAGCAACACCGCCAGACCGGCGAGGAGCAGGCTCGCCTCCAGGGTGTCATGGGCATGGAAAGCGGCGGGGGCCCAGAGGCGCGGCACCAGGATGGAACTACCCGTGGTGGCCAGGCGCAGATAATAGGTGCGCGGCTGGTCGTCGGGCTGCGCCAGCCGAAAGGCGATGCCGCGGTAGGGGATTTGCCCTTCCGTGATGGGCAGGCCAAGGCCCGCCCGGCGCTCGCGGAAGACCCCAGGCCGCCCGGGGTCGGGCTCATACAGGCGCAGGTCATCGAGGAAGGGTGGCAGGATGTCGAGGATCCATTCGCCGGCGGGCGCGTCCAGGGTGAAGCGCAACCAGTGCACCCGGCGGGTGTAGCCGGCGACCAGGTTGCCGCTGGGCAAGGGCTTGAAGCGTTCCGGCGCGGCCGCGAGGACGCTGGCGAGGGTCTCCTCCCCCGCCGGATCCACCAGGACCGCCAGGTCCCGCAGGGCGGGCCCCGCCGCGCCGGCGGGGGTGGCCATCATCCCCGCCACCACGAGGCCGGTCAGCCACAGGATCCGGAACAGGAGCAGGCGTATCCGGGTGAGGTTGGGGGCGGGTTTATCAAGCCTTCGAGGCATCGCGGGCGTCGCGGAACAGGTCGGTATCCCAGGCTAGATGATGGTTCATCGGGGCGTTACTCAGGGTCGGGCGTCTGGAACGGACAGGCGTATGGTTACGGTAAGGGGACGGGATCGGGTTTGGGTTTGGGTTTGGGTTTGGGTTTGGGTTTGGGTTTGGGTTTGGGAGTACCCCTTAAGGCATAATGGCTGCCTCACCGGCCTGCATGGCCAGGGGCAAGTCTGGCCATGGTAGCCAGACATAAGTCCCTTCCTCTTTGGCAACATAAGTAAGAGATCGGCATGTTTGACTGGATCTTCCTACCGGAGGCCTGGCTGGCCCTGGTGACCCTTACCGCCCTGGAGATCGTCCTGGGCATCGACAACATCATCTTCCTCACCATCCTGGTGGGGCGCTTGCCGGAGCACCAGCGCCAGCGGGGGCGGGTCATCGGCCTGGGCCTGGCCATGGGCACCCGCATCCTCCTGCTCCTGTCCCTGGCCTGGATGATGAGACTGGTGGAGCCCTGGTTCACGGTCCTGGGCGAGGAGATTTCCGGTCGCGACGTGATCCTGATCCTCGGCGGCCTCTTCCTGCTCTTCAAGAGCACCATGGAAATCCACGAGGCCCTGGAGGGACCTGAGGAAGAGGAGCACGGCGGCGTCGCCAAGGCCGGCGCCAGTTTCCTGTCCATCGTGGTGCAGATCGCTCTCATCGACATCGTCTTCTCCCTGGACTCGGTCATCACCGCCGTGGGCATGGCCAATCAGATTCCGGTCATGGTGCTGGCCATCGTCATCGCCGTGGGGGTGATGATGTTCGCCGCCAAGCCCATCGGCGACTTTGTTGACCTCCACCCCACCATCAAGATGCTGGCCCTGAGTTTCCTGGTCCTTATCGGCTTCGCCCTGGTGGGTGAGGGACTCGACCTGCACATCCCCAAGGGCTACATCTACTTCGCCATGGCCTTCTCCCTGGGCGTGGAGATGATCAACATGCGCCTGCGCGCCAAGGCCAAGAAACCAGTGGAACTGCGCAAGTGGGTGGAGGAGGATGCGGCCTGACCGCCTGACCTTTATCGATTTAGGCTATTCCGGATCGGCTCTTCAGCTTGATGGAGGTATTGCCATGAAACCCTGTTTTCTGCCCACGGCCCGGCAGATGAACTGGCTCATCGCCATCGGCATGGGTTCGGTCTTCTATGCCTGCTTCCTGCGCTACCGGGTCATCGAGAACACCCCGGTTTTTCTCGCTTGTCAGGCGGGGCTGGATACCTGGCTGTGCGCCAGCCTGCGTCTGGGCATGCGGCTATTCAACGAGGGCGTCTTTGGCGCGGTGGCCCTGGGGGCCGCCCTGCTGCATCTGCTCTGGCCCTCGCTCCCGCTCTTCGCCCTCGCCCTGGCCGCCGCCGGCTTTGGCCTGGTGATGCAGAACGGTGCCCTGGCCGGCCTGGCGGCGGGGCTGCTGGTCATAAGTCTGGCTCGGCCCGCCCGCGGATCAAGGTAAGGGCGAGTACGCATAGGGCCACGCTAAAGCTCAGGGCCTGCCAGTTGGCGAACCCCTCGGCGAGGAGGATGTAGACCGCCGCCAGGGCGAGGATGACGGCGGCGGTCTTCTCCGCTGGCGGCCTGATCAGCCCCGATCCACCGACCCCCGCCGTGCTTCCTGTGGACGTCATCTCATCGCCGGCTGTCGGCTCCGGTGGAGAGGTAAGGCCACCGGCAATCATCTCCTTGATTGGCACAAGGGCTAGCACCACGAAGGGCATCAGCGCCCCGATCAGCCCGGCGAAAGGGAAATCGACGTAGCGCGGGTCGAAGACCAACATCAGCGCGGTCTGGATCGCCAGCACCAACAGGCCGGCCAGGATCAGACCCGTCGCCAGGGCGCGCCGGTCCCGGGGCCAGGCGGTCGTGGGACCCAGCACCCGGTAGAGGGGCGGCACCCCCTGGCCGGCCAGGAGCAGGGCCGCCCCCGCGACCGGCGCCAGGGCCGCCACCGCCACCCAACCCGCCGAGCGCAGCCAGCCCGCCAGGCCCAGGCTCTCCACCCACATCGCCTCCACTGCCCAGCCGATGGTGCTGCCCGAGACCAGGGCGATAACCGCGACTCCCAGCCAGGGCCGACCCTTGGCTTCGCCTGAGCCCCGGGCCGACCAGGCCGCGGCCAGGAAGGTCAGGCTCGCCAGCAGGACGCCAAGCCCCGCCTGCCAGGCCCAGAAGGGGTGATTGGAGACGGGCTGACCCCAGGCGAATTTCGCCTCCCGCGCCGCGGCGTCAAAGAGCCCCCAATAGCCACCAACGGTCCCCTCCCGCTGGCGTTTCCAGGGCTGGTCGAAGGCCTCGATCAGATTGACGCCGAACCGTTCCCGCTCCGCCAGGGCCATGACCTCGTGAAAGAAGCGCGCCTGGTTGACACGCGACGGCAGGGCGCCCGCGCGCATCCGCCCCGCGCTGGGCCAGCCGATCTCGCCGACGAAGACCCGCTTGCCCGGAAAGGCGGCCAGGATCTTCTGGCGGCTGGCCTCGGCATGAGCGACCGCCGCCGCCACCGGGGTCGGGAAGTCCTCCCAGTAGGGCAGCAGATGGATGGTGATGAAATCGACGGCCTCCGCCAGTTCCGGATGGCGCAGCCAGAACTCCGGGACATCGGCGTAGGTCACCGGCACCGCAGCCGGCACCGCCGCCCTGACCTCGCGGGCGGCCCCCAGGGCCGGCGGGGTCATCTCCCCCCGCAGCAGCACCTCGTTGCCGACCACCACCGCGGACAGGACCTCGGGATAACGCCGCGCCAGGTCGGTGGCGGTCGCGATCTGCTCGCGATTGCTGGCGGGGTCCGCCCCCAGCCAGATCCCCAGCACCACCTTCAGTCCCGCCGCCTTGGCCAGTTCGGGGAATCGCCCCGGAAGGGGGCGTAGGACAGACAGGGCAGCGCCACCTTGTCCCCGGACAGGGCCGGCATGGGTACCGGGCGCCCCAGGGTCCACCAGACCAGCGTGATGAGCAGCACAGACAGGACATAGAGACCCAGAGGGAGCTTCGGTAACTTCATTGAAAACCTGCTAAGGAACCGCGGGGGATGCCTTGGGGGCTGAAACGGCCGCCCCCTTGGGCTTGAACAGGGGCTTGTCCAGCCACCAGGGGTCCGCCACCCCCTCACGGTAGGCGGCCAGGGACTCGGGAGAGGAGTTGACGCGCAGATTGGAGAAGGTGCCCGCCTCGGTCTCCCAGCGTTCGTGCCAGAAGACGGCGGCGCGGAACAGCCGGTACTGATCCTTGAGGGCGGCGAAGGCGGTGCGGATGAAGTCCGCCTTGTCGTCGGGCGGGAACTCCCCCACACCCCATTCCGCCAGTATCATAGGCTTGGCCGGATTGATGCGGTGCAGTTGAGGATAGGCATCCTCCATGACGTCGTGGAAGGAGGGCCAGCCGTCGAAGCGCTGGATCTTGCCGTAGACGCTCAGGCCCAGCCAGTCGGCGTAGGCATCCCCCGGGTAGTAGGCGGCGATGGTATTCCAGTCGGTGCCCTTGGGCAGGGAGGCGTTGTTGGCGTGATACCCCCAGAGGATGTTGTGGGCCCCCCGGGCGCGGACCCGGTCGATGACGTAGCGGTTGGCCTGCTTCACCCGCTCGGGGCCCGCGTGGAGGGGCCGGCCGTTCTCCTCGCCGATGATCTCGCCCCCGCCGTAAAAGACGCCGGACCAGGGAAACCAGCTCCCATTGGCCTCCAGGCCCCAGGTGACGAGCAGCGGCTTGCCGTAGGCCTTGGCGCCATCGGCCCAGCGGTCGATATAGTCGTCCCAGGTCCCGGCGAGGATAGAAGGGACGTTGAAGCGATCCGGCCCCCGGTTTTCCATGTAGGGCCGGTCCCAGGGCGACCAGAAGATCAGGGGCACCGCCCCGTAGGCGGCGATGATGCGTGCCTGCTTGTCGGGAAAGGCCTGCTCCCCCCAGAAGCTGCCGAAGGCGACCAAGGCGAGGTGCTTGCCGGTCATCTGCTCGAAGTCGGCGATGGCATCGTAGGTGACATCGTCCTCGCCCTCGCCGAAGTCGACATAGGCGCCGGTATAGGCCCCCCCCTCGGGGAAGACCAGTTCCAGGGGCCCGGCGGGGATGGGCTCCGCCGCCACCCGTCGGACCCCCGCCTCCTCCTCCACCCGGCCGCAGGCCGTGGCGAGCGTCAGGCACAGGAGCAGGGCCCATGCCCAAGGCGGTAGTAAGGTCACCAACCCCATCCTCCTTCCGCGCGGGTAACCTTCAGCCCCCCTCTCCCCAACCCTCCCCCGCCAGGGGGGAGGGAGTAAGAGAACCAGCGGCTTGCGTTACCAAAGCTCTCCCAGGGCGAGAAGGATCCGGACGAATACCCGCGCGGTAATGACGGCACCCGTGTCATGCTCGCCCACCGGCAGCGTGACGGCGACAGCTTCATCCTCGCCCCCCCGCCGGCAGCCCCGGGGCGACGGAGGCGGTACGGTCCAGCTTGCCCCAGCCCACCCAGACGCCCTTGAGGGCCTTGAGGATGGCCTTGGCGACGGCGTAATTGAACACCGGCCGGTAGATGAAGCGCATCGGCAGGATCAGCCACACCTGGCGCAGGGGCTCGCGCTCGATGCCGTAGGCCACCGCCGCCAGCAGCATGTCGGCGGCGATGAAGGTGAAAAAGTAGGCATAGAGCAGGCCGTTGGTGGGGTTGAGGATCAGGGCCACCAGGAGGACGAAGTCCACCAGCAGACCGATGGCCACCAGGACGAAGTTGAAGAACCAGGCGTTGGGCAGGCTGAACCAGCCCAGGGCGCCATGGCGCCGGTTGAAGAGCAGATCACGATGCTTCCACAGGCACTGGAGGGTGCCGAAGGCCCAGCGAAAACGCTGGCGGGCGAAGGTGCGCGCCGTCTCCGGGGCCTCCGTCCAGGCCACCGCCCGGGGAGCGTAGCGGATGCGGTAGCCGTGGCGATGCAGGCTCAGGGTCAGGTCCGTATCCTCCGCCAGGGTGTCGGTGCTGATGCCACCGGCGGCACGGATCGCCTCCCGGCGGAAGGCGCTCACCGCCCCGGGGACCACGGTGATGCAGTTCCACTGATCGTAGGCCCGGCGGTCGAGGTTGAAACCGCAGGAATATTCCAGGGCCTGGAAACGGCCGAAGAGGCTCTCCAGATTCCCCACCCGCGCCCGGCCGGAGACGGCCCCCACCCGGGGATCGGTGAAGGGCCGCACCAGCTCGGTGATGGTGTCGGGCTGGAACTGGGTGTCGGCATCCAGGCTGACGACGATGCCGTGGCGGACCTCCTCCAGGCCGCGGCTCAAGGCCCGCGCCTTGCCGCGGTTGGACTGCCGCAGCAGGCGGATGCGGCCATCCTCCCGGGCTAGGGCAGCGACGATGTCGCCGGTGCCGTCCTGGGAGCCGTCATCGACCAGGATCACCTCCAGGGGGCCGGGGTAGCGGGTGTCGAGGACGGACCTCAGGGTCTGGCGGATGACCTTGGCCTCGTTGTAGGCCGCCATCAGCACCGACACCGGCGGACAGAGGTCAGGCGGACAATCGCCGGCCGGCTCAAGATCGGGGGGCCAGGCGCTTGCAGCCAGGGCCTGACGCTGGGCGCGCCGGCTGCGCAGGGCCAGGGCGATCACGATCAGGGTCTTGGCCAGGGTCAGGACGGTGGCCAGGATCAGCAGAGCCCAGAGAAAATTACCCATGGCGTGGATGGCGTCGAAGCCGGTGTCGCTGATCAGGCGCAGCAGGGGCTGTTGCTGGGGGGGCAGCGCGGGCATGAGCTGGGCGGCGGGGATCCCCAACAGTTCCGGCAAGGGCAGAATGCTATCCCCCCGGGCGCGCAGGTAATGGATGACCTCCGGCAGCACCTCGACGGTCTGGGAACGATCACCGCCGGCGTCGTGGAGCAGGATCACGCTGCCGCCGTGATGACGCCCAATGCGCACCCGGTCCAGCATGGTCTCCACCCCGGGCTGCTCCCAGTCCTGGAGGTCGATATCCATGGTCACCGTCAGATAGCCCAGTTGCTGGGCGATGCGGATAGGGACCAGTTCCTCGGGGGTATAAGGGTTGTAATCGGCGTTGTACGGCGGGCGGAACAGGATGGTGGACTGGCCGGTGAGGGACTCGATCAGCCGCTGGGTGGCGTTGAGCTCCAGGCGCGTGTAGGTATGGACGCCGATCATGTGCCCCTCCTGGACGATGCGGCGCACCAGGTCCGGGTGCTGCTCCATGTTGGCGCCGATGAGGAAGAAGGTGGCCCGCGCCCCCTCGGCCTTGAGAACGTCCAGCAGGGCCGGGGTCCAGTCCGGGTCCGGACCATCGTCGAAGGTGATGGCGACGGCATCCGGGGGACCGGCCCCCTCGTGGACCAGGGTCAGATAACCGGGGAAGCGCTCGTAGCGGGCGCTGGCCTGGGGCTGTCCCGCAGGGCCCTGACCCAGGGTGACACGCCGCCGCCCCTCGCCGCGCTGATCGTCGACGGTCAACAGGCTCCCCTGGCCGACATGGGCCATGGCCTCGCCCGGGCTGAGGATCTCGAGCTGGGCCAGTTCCTCCCGCCCCAGGGGCCGGTCCGGATCGCGGCTGAGCAGGGGCCAGATGTCGGGGTCCTCCGTCCCCAGCCGGAAGATGGCGACCCCGCCCGCCTGGCGCGTCCGGGTCGCCGCCAGTTGATTGAGGAAGGTGACGGCGTCCAGGAACCAGACCTGGTGGACCGCGGCCTGATCCCGGTAACTGAACCCGGGATTGAGGGCCTTGGGGTCGAAGGCCAGGCCCTGCTGCCCGGAGCGCCCCGCCCGGGCCATGGCATCCTCGAAACTGATCAGGCTGGCCTCGGTGTCCCCCGCCCGCCAATCATAGCCATAGGCGCCGAGACCGACGATCCACTGCTCGGGGCGGCCATAGCCCTTGACCAGGGTGTCGAGCCAGCCATCAATAAATGCCTGGGAGGCCACCGGTCCCGGTGGGTCCCGTTCGGCGTTCTCGTCGTAGAGATTGGCCACAAAGCGGTCCACGAGCGGGGCCAGGCCCGCCAGGTCCAGCAGGACGAGCTGGCGGCGTGCCGGGACGCTGAGCCACAGCTCCAGGCCCTCAAGGCGCAGGCTGGTGGCCAGCCGGCCGAGGAAGGCGGTCATGGCATCCTTGAAAAAGGGGTCGATCTGCTGCCAGTCGATGAGGACGCCCCGGGCGTCCAGGTCCTTAAGGGTCGTCACCAGGTTGGTGGTCAGCCGTTCCTGGCGGGTCAGGGCCTGGGGACCCGAGAGCAGGTTCTCGATCGCCTCGGGTTGCCAGGTATCGTTGGCATCCAGGTTGCGTAGCAGGGGGACCAGGGCCAACCCCGCCTCCCGTGCCAGATCCACCACCTCCTCGCTGGCGGTGACGCGGAGGTCCCCCTCGCCCCCCTCCAGATAAAGCCAGTCGGGAGCCAGATGCGTCAGGTTCCCGACGTGGGCCTTGAGGGAGGTCAGGCTGGCGGGGTCCCAGTTCTCGTAGAAACCCAGGCGGATCTCGCCGCCCGTTGAGGGTGGGGCGTCAGCCTTGGGGATGGCGGCGGCGACGGGGGCGGCAGCGCCAACCCCGGTGGCGATGGCAGCATCAGTCCCTGCGGTGGCGCCATTGGAGCCAGGGGAACTCGTAGGGCCAGTTGAGCCAGCGAATCCAATGGGACCTGATTGGCTTGGGGGGTGGCCGTTCTTGGCGAAATCCAGCCACACCGGTTTGATTGCCGCCCCGGCGCCCAAGCCACCCGCCGGGTAGGCCATCAGCCGGGTCTTGATCCCCTCCGCCGCTGGCGGCAGGCTGAGGCTGGAGGGGACCAACAGGGTCTGGATGAACAGCACCAGGGCCAGGGTCGCCACCCCACCCAACACCAGCAGGTAACGCTTGAACCGAGGCCAGCGCTTGCCCTGGCGGTCCAGGAAGACAAAGGACTCGCCGTCCGCAGCGGTGTTCTCCAGCGTTGTGAGCTGATCGTCTGGGTGGTTTGGTTTCATCGTGGCGACCGCCCCATGTCACTGGGGTCTCTGTAATCAGGGGGATGACGAGCCGGGGGCGGATAACCGGGTAGCGGCGTGGCCGGCAATTATACCTGACTCGTCTTTAACTCCGGCCTCACCCAGAGGGTCGGTGAACGGCGCGGCGGGGATAGGATGGCGATGGGTATAGAATGCAGACCCTCCCCGTACCCTGCGGGTTCCCCCGCCGCCAGGACTTTCCAGTCACCATACCGACTCGTGGGCCTCCTCGGCATCCTCTTCCCGCCATTACCTCTCCTGGAATAACCCCTAGATTCACTAGCCATGCCCGTCGTCCCCGCCATGCAACCCTTCCACAGCCGCCCAACCATCCGCTACCTGCTCCTTCTTCTCTTCCTGACTCTGAGCGGGGTCCTGCCGACCGGCTGCCAGCAACCCGTCGAAACGGCGCTAAGTGGCGAGACACAGGGCACCACCTGGCATCTAAAGATCGTCCTGGATGGGGTCCAGGTCGAGCCGGCGCGGATTCAGGCGGAGGTCGAGGCCCTGTTCCGCCAGATCGACGACCATTTTTCCACCTGGCGGGAGGACTCGGAACTGAGCCGCTTCAACCAGGCGGAGACCACCGAGCACCAGCCGGTCTCGGCGGACCTGATCCATCTCACCCGTCTGGCGCGGCAAATCCATGACCGGACCGGCGGCTGTTACGACCCCACCGTGCAGCCCCTGTCCGAGCTCTGGGGCTTCGCCCGGGATGAGCAGCGGGTGCCGGCGGCGGCCGAGATCCAGGCGATCCTGGCCCATGTCGGCATGGACAAGCTGGAGATCGACACCGCCGGCAACCGGCTACGCAAGCGGGATAACCTGGTCAAACTCAGCCTGGACTCCATCGCCCAGGGTTTCACCATCGCCGGCATGGCCCGGATCCTGGAAGGCCACGGCATCCACAACTACCTGGCCGAGATCGGCGGCGAGATGAAGGTCAAGGGCCACAAGGCCAACGGCGCCCCCTGGCGGGTGGCGGTGGAGAAGCCCACCCCCATGAGCCGCGAGGTCTCCACCACCATCCTGCACCCGGACCCGACCCTGGCGGACGCCTGGTCCACCGCCCTCCTCTGCCTGGGCGAAATGGAGGGACCGCGGGTGGCCGAGGTGGAGGGCCTGGAGGTTCTGTTCATCTACCGCGAAGGCGACCAGATCAAGGAGAAGATGACTGGCGGCTTCGCTGCCCAGGTCAGCCCATGAACTGGGCAGATCATGAAGACACCACTCTTGAAGAAGACTGGCCCCCGCGACGGCCAAGCCTTATTCTCCGACTCGGACCGAATTACAGGTCGGGCCCACCCGTTAATTGGCTTAGGGTTCGGACCCAACCCCCGTTGATTCGACCGCCGGCGGCTTATCCAACCCCGGCATGGCGGTAACCACACCCGTCCCTGAACCCACCCCCTGACAAGAGGCAACGACTCATGAAGCAGACAATGGCACGGCACCTGATCCTGGGCGCCCTTCTGACCCCCCTTACGGCCCTGGCGGTTGACCCGGGGCCCGGCGTCGGCGCACCCGGACCTGGCGTCCGTCACGGCGTGGGCGTGGGCGCCCCGGGGGTAGGGGTTCTGCCCGGTCCGGGAGCCGGCGCCCCCGGCGTGGGGGTGGCGCCCGGTGTGGGCGTGGGCGCGCCTGGGGTGGGCGTCGCCCCCGGAGTCGGCGTGGGCGCCCCCGGAGTCGGCGTCGCCCCCGGAGTCGGCGTGGGTGCCCCCGGCGTGGGCGTCGCACCCGGGGTCGGCGTTCAGGGGCCGATGAACCGCGGTGGCCCGGTGAACCGAGTGGGTCCACGTTGATCCCAAATTGACGGGACCCCCACCACCCAGGCCCTGGTCATGGCTTTGCCATGTCCCACCCGCCAATCCAGGAGTCAGCCGGATGAAACACACCCTCTTCGCCCTTGGCCTGGCCGCCATGAGTAGCGGCATCGCCGCCGAAACCCCCGCCACCCCCCAAAAGCCCGCAGCCTCCCAGGCGACGGCGCCGGCCCCGGCCGGCGCCTGCCCGCCGCTCCTCGACCTCAGCCTCCGCCGGCTCGCCAGCGACGAGGTCGTCAACCTGTGCGAGGCCTACCGGGGCAAGGTGATCCTGGTGGTCAACACCGCCAGCAAGTGCGGCTTCACCGGTCAGTACGAAGGTCTGGAGGCCCTCTACCGCAAGTACCAGGACCAGGGCCTGGTGGTCCTGGGTTTCCCCTCTAACGACTTCATGAACCAGGAGCCAGGTAACGAGGAGGAGATCCAGAAATTCTGCCGCCTGACCTATGCGGTGGAGTTCCCCATGTTCGAGAAGGTCAGCGTCAAGAAGGGTAGCGCCACGCCCCTCTTCGAGCGCCTCGCCGCCGCCGGCGCCCCCTATCCCAAGTGGAATTTCTACAAGTACCTGATCGACCGGAACGGCAACTATGTCGACTACTTCGCCAGTATCACCGCGCCGGATAGCGACAAGGTGATCAAGGCGATTGAACAGTTGCTCTGAGCCTCGCCGCCGCCACCGGCTGCCCGACGTTGCCGAGAACCGCGGCCTGCACCATCACGACGGCTTCTGAACGCGATGGAGAGCGCCGAAGTCGCCGGCCCGCTTGACGATCTGGTCTGCAATACGTAGCTTTTCTATAAATTATTGCGTATCCCAGGGTTCGCCATGAACACCAAGCTCACCCTCAGCATGGACGCGTCGGTCATCGAGCGCGCCAAGCAGGCGGCACGTGCCCGCAATACCAGTGTCTCGGCCATGCTCGCCGGGCTCGTCCACGGACTCGATGCACTGGATCATTCCCGCGGCGCGGACTTCATCGGTCCCCTCACGCGGGCCGCGACCGGGCTGGTGGAGTTGAGCCCTGGCAGCGCCGACGCCGATCTCCTGGGGGATGCCCTCCGGGAGCGCTACGGCAACGCCGGATGAGAATCTTCGTCGACACCAACCTGCTACTCGACGTCCTGGCAAGGCGCGAGCCCTTCTACGCGGCGGCCGCCCGCGTTTGGACCCTGGCCGAGACCGGCGCCTACGAGGCGCTAGTCTCGGCCATCAGCTTCAACAATGTCTTCTACATCGTCCGCAAGGCGCGCGACACGGCCACCGCGCGCCGGGCACTGGTCCTGCTGCGCGATGTCTTTGCCAGCGTCGCTCCGGACCAGCGCATCCTGAACCAGGCGATCGACTCGGATATCCCGGACTTTGAGGACGCCATCCAGTTCTACAGCGCACTTCACGCGCGCGCCGACTACCTGCTGACGCGCAACGTCGGCGATTTCCCGGCCGGGATCCTGCCGATCCTGGCCCCCGATGAATTCCTAGCAGCGAGGGGAGCGGGCCTGGATCTTAGCCCATCCGACCATCCGGGTGAACGCCTACACGCTGCCGCCCCACATCCAGGCTGAGGCCAGGCTGAGGGGACTCATCGTTTAATCCATCGTAAATTAGGCTGGAGGAACAGGACTATTCCGCCCCCCTTGCGGTGCCCTGTATCGGGCATCACGGGATGGCATGGGATCAGTCCGACAGGACCTCGATCCGCACCCGACCGACCCCCTCGACCTCCATCTCCAGTTGCCGCGCCGCGGCGCGGGACAGGTCGATGATCCGCCCGCCCTTGTAGGGCCCGCGATCGTTGATGCGCACGATGACCTCCTTGCCATTGTTCAGGTTGGTGACCCGGACCCGGGTGCCGAAGGGCAGCTTGGGGTGGGCGGCGGTGAGGGCGTACTGATTGAAAGGTTGGCCGCTGGCGGTCTGCTTGCCATGGTGCCGTGGCCCGTACCAGGAGGCCATGCCGACCTCCTTCTTGCTCGCCGAGCCGCAGCCGCCGGCCAACAGCGCTGCCAGGAGGGCCATGACCAGCCAGGGTCCCCTACGCCTCATCTGGCGATCTCTCCCGGCATCCGGACGCGCCACCCCCTCTTGCCGGCCCCGGCATCCCGTTGCACCAGCCCCCTCATGCCGGCCCCGGGGCCCGTTCGCCCCCGCTCTGGACCGTCCGCTTCTCGGCCAGGCGCAGGGTAAGGATACGTTCGATCTCGGCGTCGGTGAGCACCAGCGGATTGGTCTTCATGCTGGAATTGCGGGACGCGGCGATGATGCGGGGAAAATCCGCCGCGGTGACCCCCAAGCGATCGAGGGTGGGTAGCCGCATCAGCCTGGTCCATGCCTCCAGGGTCGCCAGCAGGACCTCCAAGGCGTCCGCTTTGACGGCAACCCTGTCGCCAGCCGCATCGCCCGCCCCAAAGGGGGCCACCTGGGCAGCCACGACGGCAGCAACATCTAAAGCCTCGCCGAAAGAAACGTCGGCGGTAACTCCAGCAGCCACGTCGCCCCAACCGGCGGCATGGGCTGATCGCTGGCCCGCCAACAAGCGCCCAACGGTGGCGTATTTGTCCAGGGCCGGACCGGCTGGCTCCCGTTCCCGCAGGGCCGCGATATTGACCCGGGTGGCGGCGGCGACCAGGGTGCCACAGACTACCCCGTGGGGAATGGGGCACAGGGAGCCGAGGGGCTGGGCCAGGCCATGGACCGAGCCCAGGCCGGTCTGAGCCAGGCAGATCCCGGACAGCAGGGCGGCCAGGGCCATGCGTTCCCGGCCGGCGACGGCCTCGGCGCCCCCCTGGTACCAGGCCAGCAGACCGTCCCGGACCGCGGCCAGGCCCGCCAGGGCCAGGGAGTCCGTCAGGGGGTTGGCGCGGACCGAAAGGTAGGATTCCAGCAACTGGGTCAGGGCATCCATGCCGTTGGCGGCGATGAGGGCCGGCGGACAGGTGGCCAGCAGGTCGGGATCGACGAGGGCGACCTCGGCCATCAGGGCCTCGTCGCGGAAGGACTTCTTGAAGCCGGCTGGGCCCTGGCGGGTAAGCACGGCATTCTTGGTCGCCTCCGACCCGGTCCCGGCGGTGGTGGGGACGGCGATGAAGGGCGTGGCCGGTCCGCGGTAGGGCAGTTCGGGTCCCACCCCTTCCAGGTGGTCCATGACCGAGTTACCCGGCTTGAGCAGGCCGGCAACGGCCTTGGCCCCATCCAGCACGCTGCCGCCGCCGATGCCCACGACCAGGTCCCAGCGCCCCTCCCGCTGTTCCCGGACGATGACATCGATCTCCTCCGGGGAGGGTTCCCCGGTGATGCGCAGGACGGTGTAGGTGAAACCCGCCGCCCCCAGCGCGGTTTCCAGACGGACCCAGTGAGGGGAAGCGGTGAAGGAGTGCCCGCCGGTGAGGAGCAACAAACGCCGGCCATGGCGGCCGGCAAGCGCGGGGAGGGTGGCGAGGCGACCGGCGCCGAACTCGATGCGCGGCAGCCGGCCAATGGCGAAGGGCGGGATCAGGGGCATACATGAACCAGGGTGAGGTGCATGGCATCAGGTCTCCACGTTTGGCGGCTTCGCGGTAACGGGTCCGCGGTGGCTGGTCCCTAGTTGGGTACGGCGCAGTATAAATCCCGTTACAATCTCGTTCATCACGCGGACTTCCGCAACCCGTTCCTGTGCTTACCCAGCCTCATCCGGCGCTTGCCTCCGACCTACTTCAGCACTTCCCTCCACCCCCCCCACTCCCAGACCCATCCCCTCATGAGTCCCGCCGACGACACCGAGGCCCTGAAGGCCGAAATCGCCAAATTGCAGGCGCATCTGGCCCGGCTCTCGGGGGTCCAGCAGCAACTGATCGCCACCCGTGACCGGCTCGACCGGGAACTGGAACGTTTCGCCGGTATTCAGGCCTACAACAGTCGGGCGATCGCCATCCGCGACCCCGCCCGCTTCGCCGAGGTCACCACCGAGACGGCCCTGGAACTCTTCGAGGTGGCGTTCGCCCTGCTCTGGCCGACCAGCCCCATGGGCCGGCCAGCGGAGTCGCCCTGCGCCGCCATCGGCATCGAGACCATCGGTCTGGACTGTGGTCAGTTACGTGCCCTGGTGGCCTCCGAGCGCTTTCGGCGCGTCGGCACCAGCCTGCTCACCGGGGAGGAATTAGGGGCCCATGCCCTCGGGGGCCTCAAGCAACTGGCCATCAGCCCCTGCATCGGGCCCGGCGGGACCCGCTTCGCCCTGCTCATCGCCGGTGTCAGCGAGACCAATGGCGACTTT
>JAGVUH010000633.1 GCA_019136395.1 Gammaproteobacteria bacterium | reverse complement strand
AACGATGTCTTCGATCTGTTCGGGTTCGACGATGCCCTCGGGCAGGTGATCGTTGACCTCGGTATAAGTCAGGTAGCCCTGCTCTTTGCCTTTGGTGATCAGTTGCTTCAGTTGTGACTGTTGCTGTTGTTGATCCATTCGGGCACCCTGGAGTTGCGTGGCTGGGGGAGTCGGTAGGGGGGACGGCCAAAAAGTCAGCCGAACATCCTATCAGAACATCACGAGGGAAAAAACCAGTGAGAGAAAGGGTCATCCGTGGTTAACGGCTTGGCGACATTACCTATAAAGTAGCCAGTTAGGGCGGATTTCCAAGTCGCCGGACGAAAATAATTTTCTGCGGCGCCGGCGGCCACGCGGACCAACTCGGGCAGGGGTGCTGGGAGGGCCAGGAGCGGCGGTTCATCACGCTGTATCCTGGCGACTGGACTGGATGGCCTGACGCAAGGCGTCCTTCTCTTCCTCGGTCCAGTCGGCGGTACTGGCGCGGTTGAAGAGGGTGCTGCTTCGCGCGGCCACCGCCTCCTGGTTGAGCCGCTGAAGGGCGCCCACTAATTCGGGAGCCAGACCCTCGGCGGGTATGTGGGCCAGCAATGCCGGGTCCGCCAAGCGCCGCAGGAAAGGGTAACCCTCCATCTCCCGCCAGCGCTCGAGGAGGGCGGCGCTGCCAAGTCCAGGATGATGGCTGAGGGTGGCGAGGAGGTCCGCGAGGAGGGGGATGCCGGGCCCCTGGAGTTGGCGCCAGGCTTCGTCCAGATCTCTCACCGCGGGCGCCAGTTCGGGGTACTGGACGAGGATGGCGATAGCCAGGCGTAGGGGGGTGGCGGCCTGGTGCCGGCCGGTTGGTGGGGGCGATGGCCGGCGACGGACCAGGGCGCGACCCGAGGGGGCAGGGTGGGGGTTGGGCAAGGCCAGACCAATCAGTTTGGACAGGCGATCCCGCAATAGGTCGCGCAGGAGCCCGGCGGGCAGCCGCTCTAGCAGGGGGGCGACCAGGTTGCCGAGACGGGCGCGGCCGTCCAGGGTGTTGAGGTCGATGTCCCTGGCCAGGTGTTCGAGGAGAAAGTCGGACAGGGTTGTGGCCTGGCGCAGGCGTTCCTCGAAGGCGGGACGGCCCTCCTGGCGGATCAGGGTATCCGGGTCCTCGCCTTCGGGCAGGAAGAGAAAGCGGATCTCCTGCTGGCCCGTTGCCAGGGGCAGGCAGGTTTCCAGGGCCTTCCAGGCGGCGTTGCGGCCGGCCTGATCGCCATCGAAGCAGAAGATCAGTTCCGGTGCCTGGGGGAGGAGGAGGCGGAGATGATCCGGGGTCGTCGCCGTGCCCAGGGTCGCCACGGCATAGTCGATGCCGAATTGAGCCAGGGCGATGACGTCCATGTAACCCTCCACGACCAACAGTCGTTGGGGCGTACGTTGGGCCTTGAGGGCCTGGTGGAGGCCATAGAGTTCACGACCCTTGTGGAAAAGCGGGGTTTCGGGGGAATTGAGGTATTTAGGTTTGCCGTCACCGAGGAGGCGACCGCCAAAGCCGATGACCCGACCCCGGCGGTCCCGGATCGGAAAGAGGATGCGGTCGCGGAAGCGGTCGTAGTGCTTGCCATCCTGCTCGACCACCAGGCCGGCCTGGATCAGGTGCCGCCGGTCATGTTCCGTGCGACCCAACCGGCCGATGAGGAAATCCCACGCGGGGGGGGCGTAACCTAGTTCGAAACGGGCGGCGATCTGGCCGCTCAGTCCGCGTCCCTTGAGGTAGTCAACCGCCCGCCCGGCTTGGGGGTGCTGGCGCAGTTCCAATTGATAGAGCTTGGCGGCCGATTCGAGCAGGGCGTAGAGGGGGCGGGTGTCGGGGCCTCGTCGCGGTTGTATGCCATCATCCTGAGGAAGGTCCATACCAGCCTGACGTGCCAGTTCCTCGACCGCCTCCCCAAAGTTCAGATTGTTGTATTCGATAAGAAAATCGATGGCGTTACCATGTGCGCCGCAGCCAAAACAATGGTAAGTCTGTCGGGAAGGCGTGACGGTGAAGGAGGGGGTTTTTTCGTTATGAAAGGGGCAACATGCCTGAAATAGCGCCCCAGACCGTTTGAGAGGTATCTGGCGATTGATCAAATCGACGATGTCGATCCGCGCGAGCAAGTCACTTTTGAATTCGGCCGTGATTCTGCTGGCCATGGATTCAGCGAGCAGAAGAATTCAAGGCGCACCCAGGTGGCAAATTGCCCTTTAAGGAAGGGACTGGGCTCTGGGAAGGTACTGGATTGGGATCCCGAGTTATGGGGGACTCGGCTAAAGGCCCAAGCGTTGCTTGACGAGGGTGCTGACGGCGCCTACGTCCGCGCGCCCCTGTACCTGGGGCTTGAGGATGGCCATCACCTTGCCCATGTCCTTCATGGCGGTGGCGCCGGCTGCGGCCATGGCAGCCTCGATCAGGGTCTGGATCTCAGCCTCGCTAAGGGCGGAGGGCAGATAATCCTGGCAAACGCCGATTTCGTAACGCTCCTGCTCGGCGAGATCCTCGCGACCGGCGGCCTCATATTGGGCGACGGAGTCCCGGCGTTGCTTGATCATCTTGTCCAGCACCGCGAGGACCTGAGCATCGTCCAGTTCAACCCGCTCGTCCACCTCGCGCTGCTTGATGGCGGCGTGGATGAGACGGATGATGCCCAACCGTCGTTTCTCGCCCGCCTTCATGGCGGCCTTCATATCTTCGGAGAGGCGTGCCTTGATCATGCCGGGGAGGGTGCGAGGTTAGGGTGGGGGGGATGACACCAGAGCCAGGCAGGTGCCTGGCGGTTAAGGGATCAGCCGGGGGATCTCAATAAGTTCGTTCCCAGCGACGGGTCTCGCGCTGCAGCTTCTTGTGGTGGCGCTTGACCGCGGCGGCCTTGCGGCGCTTGCGCTCGGCGGTGGGCTTTTCGTAAAACTCGCGGCGCCGGACTTCGGCCAGGACGCCGGCCTTCTCGCAGGAGCGCTTGAAGCGGCGCATGGCGACTTCAAAGGGTTCATTTTCCTTGACGCGGACGCTGGGCATGAATGATCTATCCTGTCGTTCGGTGTTGGAGCGCGGCGATGGCGCATGGTGGTTAAAGAAGCGGAATTCTAACCAAGCTGGCCAGCGCATGCAAAGCCGATTCACGGCCCATTCACGACAACGGCCAATGCCTATACCATGATGACTCCTCAACCATGATGACTCCGCTGAGCCGGGTAAAAGGGGATACAAAGCACCATGCGCGTCTTGGGCATCGAGACCTCCTGCGATGAAACCGGTGTTGCCGTCTATGCCGGCGGTCGGGGCATGCTCGCCCATGCCGTCTACAGCCAGATCGAAATCCATGCGCGCTATGGGGGCGTGGTGCCGGAACTGGCCTCGCGGGATCACGTCCGCAAGACCCTGCCGATGATCCAGCAGGTCTTGGCGGAGTCCGGGCTGTCGCCGCGGGACCTGGACGGCGTCGCCTATACGGTGGGCCCTGGTCTGGTGGGCGCCCTGCTGGTGGGCGCTGCCCTGGGACGCTCCTTGGCTTGGGCCTGGGGCGTGCCGGCGATCGGCGTCCATCACATGGAGGGGCACTTGTTGGCCCCGCTTCTGGAGGAGCCGGTGCCGGACTTCCCCTTCGTCGCCCTGCTGGTCTCTGGCGGTCATACCCAACTGGTGGCGGTGGCTGGCATTGGCCGCTATCAACTGCTGGGAGAATCCCTGGACGATGCCGCGGGGGAGGCCTTCGATAAGACGGCCAAGCTGCTGGGATTGCCCTACCCCGGGGGACCGGCCCTGGCGGCCCTGGCGGAACGGGGCGAGCCGGGGCGTTACCGCTTCCCACGACCCATGACCGACCGGCCTGGCCTGGACTTTAGCTTCAGTGGGCTCAAGACCTTCGCCCTTAACACGTTGCACGAGGAACTGGCGGTCCGCGCCGACCCGGATCAGGCCCGGGCCGACATCGCCCGCGCCTTCGAGGAGGCGGTGGTGGAGACCCTGATCATCAAGTGCCGCCGGGCGGTGCGCCAGGTGGGATTTCCGCGCCTGGTCCTGGCGGGAGGGGTCAGCGCCAACC
>JAGVUH010000441.1 GCA_019136395.1 Gammaproteobacteria bacterium | reverse complement strand
AGTCGCCCCGACCGATGCCACCGTCCTGCTCCTCGGCGAGACCGGCACCGGCAAGGAGTTGCTGGCCGATGCCATCCATGACCTGAGCAACCGCCGGCAGCGGCCCATGGTCAAAGTCAACTGCGCCGCCTTGCCGGCTTCGCTGATCGAGGCTGAGCTCTTTGGGCGCGAGAAGGGCGCTTACACCGGGGCGCTGGCGCGGCAGATGGGCCGCTTCGAGCTGGCGGACGGCTCGACGCTCTTCCTCGACGAGGTCGGCGAGTTGCCGCTGGAGTTGCAGACCAAGCTTCTGCGTGTGCTCCAGGACGGCCGTTTCGAGCGCGTGGGGAGCACCCGCACGATCCGGGTCAACGTGCGCCTGATCGCGGCGACGAACCGGGACCTCAGGCGCGCGGTCGCCAAGGGCCGCTTCCGCGATGACCTCTACTACCGGCTGAACGTCTTTCCGGTCATCGTGCCACCGCTGCGCGAGCGCCCGGAGGATATCCCGCTACTCGCCTGGGAGTTTGTCAGGGGGCTCAGCGAGTCCATGGGCAAGCCCATCAAGCACATCGCTGAGGAATCCATGACCGCCCTCCTTACCTATCCCTGGCCGGGGAACGTGCGCGAACTGCGCAACCTGATCGAACGGGCGATGATCCTCGCCCAGGGCCCGACCTTGCACGTCGCGCTTGGCCCCGAACCGATGCCCGCCACCCAGAAGACGCGGCGGGAAATCCCGCTCATGGCACCCGCAAGCACGCTCGCGGCTCGGGAATGTGACCACATACGTCAGGTCCTGGAACAGACTGGCTGGCGTATTCGCGGTTCCGGTGGCGCCGCGGAGCGGCTTGGCATCAAGCCAACGACCCTGGAATCGCGCATGAAGCGCCTGGGGCTCAGACGGCCCGGCTCCGGGGCCGCGTAGAAACGCCGAAATATCGGAGTCTGATTTCGCGGTCATCGCTAGCAGCGCCAGTGGGGCCCCGTAAACTAGCTGATTTTGTTGAAAGTTCGGACAAAGAGGCGGCCTTATGGTCGCCTGGCAGGCTTATTGCTCAATAGGGTGACAACGTCATCACCCGGGCAAGCTGCCGATGATCGTCTTCTCACTGCGCATGTGCGTACCCCAGTCCCACCATGCGGAAATCTTGAAAAGCGTTGGCTCTCTGCTTGAGCCCACGCGCGTGTTGCCTGGCTGTCTCGGCTGTCGTTTCTACACCGACATCGAGGACCCCAGCGCCTTCACGCTGGTTGAAGAGTGGGATTCCCAGGGGGCGCTGGACCGTCACCTGACATCGGCCGCCTACAAAACCCTCGTCGCGGCAATCGAACTGTCTTCCGAACCACCCACGATCCGGTTCGACAGGGTCGCTCACCGTGCGGGAATCGAGGTGATCGAGGCGGCGCGGCGTGCCCAGGGGTTGCTTTAGCCAACGCCTGGCCCCGCTTACCGAGAGACTTGGTTCTCGCGATCGCATAACCATCAACCAGGAGATTCACCGATGGCGGAACCGTTACACCCGGCCGCGACGCATCACTTGCCGTTCTTCATCACGGCCCCGGGGGAGACCGACCTGCTCTTCGTGTCGACGGCTATCTTCGTGTTGCTCGCGGTGATCGGGATCGGCGTCTTTTACTTCAAGCTCCACGCCCTGCCGGAGCACATGGCCCATCGCGGCCAGAAGGTGCAGATGGAGATCGTCGCGGTGCTGGCGCTGATCGCGCTCTTCACCCACAACCACCTGTTCTGGATCGCTGGGCTGCTCCTGGCCCTGATTCCGCTACCGGACTTCACGACGCCGCTGACGTCCATCGCCAGCTCGCTGGAGCGGATTGCGGGAGGACCAGCGCCCGCTGCTCCGGCGACCCCGCCGATGGCCGAGGCGCCGCCGCCACGCCAGTCGCCGCCGCCAGCCAACGCTCAGCCCGAGCTCCGGGGGGCCTAAGCCATGTTGGAGCTCTTCCTTTGCTCGATGCTGACCGTTCTGCCGGACTACCTGTATCGCCGTTTCGCGCAGGGTAAGCGGGTCGGACATGAGATCAACCTGTTCACCGTCTGGTATGAACTGCGCTGGGGAATCACCCTGTGCCTGATCCTGACCCTGAGCCTGATCACGACGGTCTTCTACTTTCACCCCTCGACCAAGGCCGCCTCCTCGGTGTTCCGCACCGTCACCATCCTGCCGGAGACCAATGGCCGGGTCGCCGAAACCTTCGTCGAGATCAATCAGCAGGTCAAGGAAGGGCAGCCCCTGTTCCGGCTCGATAGCACCCAGCAGGAGGCGGCGGTGGAGACGGCCAAGCGCAAGATCGCGGAGATCGAAGCCGACATGGTCGTGGCCCAGTCCCAGCTCAAGGAAGCCGAGGGCAGGGTGGTCCAGGCGCGCGGCGCCCTGCAGCAGGCCATCGACGAACTGGCGGCGCGCGCGGAGGTCCAGAAACGCAGCCCGGGCTCGATCGCGGAGCGCGACGTGGAGCGCGTGCAGGTCCAGGTCGATACCCAGCAGGGCGCCCTCGACGCGGCCTTGGCGAGCCGCGAGGCCATCGTCTCGCGGCTCGAACTCGAGCTTCCGGCCGAGAAGGCGAGCGTCGAGGCGGCGCTCAAAGAGGCTGAGGTCGCGCTACGCAAGACCCTGGTGGTGGCCGGCACCGACGGGATGTTGCAGCAGTTCGCTTTGCGCCCCGGCGACATCGTCAACCCGATGCTCAGGCCGGCCGGCATCCTGGTGCCGGAGCGCCCGACCACGCACCTCATGGCCGGCTTCGGTCAGATCGAGGCCCAGGTGATCAAGGAGGGGATGATCGGCGAGGTCGCCTGCATCGCCAAGCCCTGGCAGATCGTGCCGATGGTGGTGAGCGGGGTCCAGCCGGTCGTCGCCTCCGGCCAGGTGAAGTCAACCGACACCCTGGTGGATCTCCAGCAGATGGGGCGCCCCGGCACCATCACCGTGATCCTGGAGCCGCTCTACCAGGGCCAACTCGCCGACCTGCCCCTGGGCGGCAACTGCATCGCCAATCTTTACACCAGCAACCACGAGGCGCTCCAGGACCCCGACACCGGCTTTTGGGCCAGCCTCGGACTGCATCTCGTCGACACGGTCGGGCTCGTGCATGCCTTGATCCTGCGCATGCAGGCCCTGTTGCTGCCGATCCAGACCCTGGTCTTTGGCGGGCATTGAACGCGGGGGCGGCATTGCCGGCGATGCTGGCGTGGGCGCGGGGGCCGCCACGATTGAAGCTGGAGAAAAGCCCGATGACTAGCATCCCACTGTTCGATTGGCTTCGCGGTTACCAGAAGGATTGGCTCCGTCTGGATCTCGTTGCTGGCCTGACCACTGCGGCGGTGGTGGTCCCCAAGGCCATGGCCTATGCCACGGTCGCTGGGCTGCCCGTGGAGGTGGGTCTCTACACGGCCTTCGTCCCCATGGTGATCTACGCCATCCTGGGGACCTCGCGACCGCTCAGCGTCAGCACCACCACGACGCTGGCCATCCTCACCGGGACTCAGCTCGCGCTGGTGGTTCCGGACGGGGGTCCGGCGGCCTTGCTCACCGCCGCCGCCACCCTGGCCGTCCTGGTCGGGCTCATGCTGATCCTGGCCGCCGTGCTGCGTCTCGGCGCCGTCGCCAGTTTCATCTCGGAACCGGTGCTCACTGGTTTCAAGGCGGGGATCGGGCTGGTCATCGTCCTCGACCAGGTACCGAAACTCCTGGGCATTCACTTTGAAAAGGGCGGATTTCTTCAGAACCTGCTGGCGCTCTTCCATCACCTGCCGGAGACCTCCCTCGCGACACTCGCGGTCGGTGCCGCGATGTTGGCC
>JAGVUH010000137.1 GCA_019136395.1 Gammaproteobacteria bacterium | reverse complement strand
TCGGTGGCCGCCTGTTTTATGGCCTGCTGTAGGCTGTTTTCATGCAGATGGTGACGCCGGGTCGTCCAATCGCGTGGGTCCACCGACAGCGTCGACCACCCGGTTAACCCACTGGATGACGTAAAACTCGTCGAAGGTGATGTCGACTCAAGGCAGCTATTTCGCCAGACCCGCGCGGTAACGGGTGGACAGGTCGATGCAGGCTGCGGAGAGTTTCTCCGCGCAGCCGCCATGGGCCTCCAGGTCATCGGCGAACGGGGCGACCACATCCGCGGTGCGCCCCGCGCCGGCAAACAACCGCCGGCCGGCGTCGAGATCGTGGAACAATCTGATGTCGTGCTGGCCGCGCCGCGCGGCGGTCTCGTCCAGACCGAGGGTCGTCACCGCAGAAAAGTCCCCCGGGCACGGGCGTTAGCCACGTCGTGATCGAGGATGCGCCAGAGGCGCTGATCGCTGACCGCCAGCCACTGCGCTACTTGGCGCACCGGCATGGCCTTGATCAGGGTGACGATCAAGGCCTCCATGAGCAGGCTGAAGCCGCTGTCCTCCCGCGCCCACGGCACCGGCACCTGGGTGGTCTTGCCGCACGCCCCGCAGGACACCCGCGGCACTGACGGCTTGCGCCGATATCACGCACGGACAACGCCCCGCTTGAAGCGGCTGGGACAGTCGGAGAGTAAGCTGGGGCCTCGCCACCGTTTATTTTCTCCGTTTGCCGCCTGGTTTCCCGGCGGTGCCACACGATCTCTGCCATGCGAGGGTTCGGTCTCCGCCCGTCTCCTCGCAGAACCGGACTTGGCGTGTTACACCATCCGGCTCCCAGCCTGAGTCTTCCACCAAGGGACGGGGTAGAGGTCGTGGAGAATGCGTGCTTTGGGCAACCATCGCCAGATGTACGTGGAGAACTGCTTCCAGTTCAGCGAGCGCTTCTGACTGCCCCGGTTCAGCCACTTGAACAGCAGCCGTTGCCGCAGCACTTCAGCGTCCAGACCAGTGAAATTTGCCAATCCTTGCACCACTACCGCTCACCTTGAGTTAGTGCCGCACGAAATTCATAATATCGTGCGTACCACCAAGGAGCCTCATCATGGCCACCACTGCACACGCTCCCACGATCAAGGTCGTCGGCACCAACGGCCAGATCTCCCTGGGCAAGCAATACGCGGGACGCCAGGTGCTGGTGGAAGAGTACGAACCTGGCGTCTGGCTGGTGCGCACGGCTACCATCGTTCCCGACAACGAGCGCTGGCTGCGCGAACCCCAGGCAGCGGCCGATCTGCAAGCGGCCATGGCCTGGTCCGTGGCCCATGCCGCATCGGATGCTGATACCGAAGACACGCTCAAGCGCCTGGGCCATGGCGAGCAGTGAAGCCAAGGTCAGGCTTGACCTTAACAACCCGGTGTTTCAGGACAACTTGCTAACGCTGCGTAAGCCCGAGCGCCACGCGGTAATGGATACGCTCAATAAAATCCGCCAGCTGACCTGGAACCAGCTGTACCGCGACCCAGGCCTCAAGTGGGAGAAGATCACCAGCGTCAGGCCACCCCAGGGCATCGATGCGATCTACTCCCTGCGCATCACCCAATCACGCCGGGCCACTGCCTACCGTGACGTGGATTTCATCCGTATGCTCACCATCGCGCCCGATCACGCTGCCACCTACGGTAGGAAATAAGCGGCGGCGCGGGTGCGCATCCGAGCCATCCGGCATCACGCTGCGCGAGATGAAGCACAGCTACCCGGGTGGCAATCGAGTGTAGCACCGTGGAAATTGATACACGAAAGCAGACGGTCAGTGATCAGCTTCTCCGCAATGGCTACGGCCTCCAGCGAAAGCGTGCCTCGTCTGCACCCTTCATCCCTCCATGAGCCAGAAGGTACTGTTGCTCGAGCTCAAGCGCCTGCGCAGCAAGGTGGTCTCCGCCCAAGGACGGCGCACGCCACCGACAAAGCGGCGCCAGATGAAGAAACTGTCTACCCTGAAAGGGTGGTAACGGCGGCTGATTGCCTGGCTGCGCCGCCACTTTCTTTGGCTGACGCGCTTCATGCGTTTTATGCCATCAACCTCCAGCCGTTGGCTGCAAGCGCAGGCGCGCTCAGGGCACGCTCCGAAAATCGCTGAAGGCAAAGCGCGTGGCCGGCCGCACATGGCCCCTGGGGGTGGAACCGCCGGACTTGCCGCCTGTGACGAACAATCCTGCGGTCAAGGATCCTGAATTCTTCAAAAAACCACGCACCAATGGCAAGGCGTCGGGCGTTACAAGTCCAAGTCGGTGGACAAACCCAAAGGCAAAACCACCTACAGCGTGTTTTGGGGGCCGATCGGGTCTCAGAGGACCACCCCGACGAGGCCGGGGTCAATGTGATGATAAACGGTGAACATAAGGCCACCGTCAACTGCGGTGGTCCGGACAAGGCCATCTCCAATCTGGAAGGCATGCACTCAAGCCACCGCCAGCCGCTCGGCCGGCGGTGCGGACCCCAGGCCCGCTAGCCAATCCGCGCTGGTCAGTCGGTCAGCAAACCCAGCACGCCTGGAGAACGGGGCACAGACCCGCTCTACGGGCAAGGCCGCCCATTCCACCCGCAGCAGGGCGGGCAGCAGATACTCCAGAAAGCCATAGTCCTGGTATTCCATCCCGGTATGGGCATGCTCGTAGCCGATGCTGAGATTGGTGCATTCCGGGATCAGCCCGGCGTAATGGGCGGTATCGGTGAAGACCCCTTCCGCGCAGGGGGCGAAGCCCAGCCCGAGTTGCGCCGCCAGGGCTTGGGCAAAGTCCGTGGAACAGGTGCGCACCCGACATTGGTGGGTGATGACGTCCCCCGTCCCGCGGCGGTCGAAGGCGATTGCGCGCTCAATTCCGGCCAGCACCCCGGGGGTTTCCCGCGCGATCCAGTCGCTGCCATCGCCGCCGGTTTCTTCCTCGCGGTGAAACACATAAAGCCCGGGGACCCCGTGGGCGATCAGTTGCAGCAGGAGCCAGCAGCCGGTGGCATCGTCGGCGCCAAGGGGTTGGCCGTCGTCCTTGTAAAACCGCCGGGTCCGCCGGTCCTCTCGCAGGCGTTGCCGCCCGGCGGTGGCATGGACGCTGTCGGTGTGGGCACAGAACAAGGTCGTGGGCCGGGCGCCGATCCGCAGCCAGCGGTTACCGAAGTCATCCCGGACCATGCCGGGGACCTGATCCAGAAAGCGGCGGATGAAGGCCCGCTCGCTGGGCGAATGGGCCGGGCGCTGGTAGGTCAGCATCTCGCTAAGCAGGTGCATGGCGGTCTCCCCATCGGTGAAATACCGCCAGGATAGGCCCCGCACGCGACGGAACAGGTCGCTTGCCAGCGGCGGCCCCGTCCACCGCGCGTATTCCCCATCACCAAGGACCCGCCAACCCTTTGACCGGCCTGCGGCATCTGGCCGGTATCCCCTATCGGTCAGGCGACCTGTTTTGTCGCTTGGGTGGATTATCCTGCACCCCATGCCAGCCAACAGCCTCCGGACGGAAGGAAGGGTCGGCCCCACAGAGAAATCACCCACCCCCAGACGGAGGATCAGTCCCTAGCTGCTTATTCCGGGCACGGCCCGCGCGCTTACCCAGCACAACCACCAGCCTTAACCGCAACCCGATAACCAGTAACTCAAGCGACATTGAGGTGATCACCATGGCTATAGCAAACGCAATCGAACGGGGTGTCAGCATCTATCTCTACGACGAAAAGGGCACGGTCATCACCACCGTCCCCGCCCGCGATGGACTGGTCAACTTTACCGCCACCTCGGTCAGCGTGCGGGTTGGCAACATGGTCTACATGTACAACGAACAG
>JAGVUH010000127.1 GCA_019136395.1 Gammaproteobacteria bacterium | reverse complement strand
GCCGCGCCGATCAAGATCGGCAAGCGCCGGCCCAATCAGGAGACCGCCCAGCGGCTACTGAACGCCGGCTGGCAGGTGCGGGTCATGACCGGCCACCGCACCCTGCACGAGAAGCTGATCCTCATCGACTACCAGACGGTGATCTTCGGCAGCCATAACCTGGCCTGGTCGAGTATCTCCAGTAACTGTGAACTGTCGGTGTGCGTCGATGACGAGGACCTCGCGAAACAGGCCGAGGCCCTCTTCTGGCAGCGCTGGAAGCTGGCCACTGATCCGGACCCCAACACCTGGGAACTGGTCACACCGCTGGCCTTGCCCTTCGTGCCCTGAGCAACGGGAGGTAACGTCTTGTCATCCCGCTGCTGGGTCACTGGCGCACGGCACATCAAGACAGTTGAGGCCACGACATGATCGAAATCAGCGAACGGATCGGGGCCTGGTAATATATGCCCGTATCGGGTACGATTTGGAGGTTGAGATGACGGGCATCCTCAAACGGAAGGACTTTGCGCGGTGGTAGGTGGGTGAAAAGCTGTCCGATACCGCCTTGTGCATAGCGGTACAGGAGATGGAAAACGGGCTGATTGACGCGGACTTGGGCGGCTTCCTCTACAAGAAGCGGGTTGCCCGCCCCGGCGGCGGCAAGCGCGGCGGCTACCGCACGCTGCTGTCGGCCAGGCTCGGCAACCGCTACGTGTTCCTGCATGGGTTCCCCAAAAGCGACAAAGCGAACATCACGCAGGACGAAAAGAAGGCACTGCAATTTGCCGGCAAGGTGTTCTTGGAACTGTCCGCCGACGCTTTGTCGAAGGCATTGCTGTCGGGCGTGTTACTGGAGGTGCATGGTGAGCAAGATCATTGAATCGCTGCGTGGCGACCTTGCCGCGCTTCACGACGCGGGAGCGATCGGCAAGGTGACGATGCGCCAGTTCGATACCCTCTGCCCGCCACCGGTGCGGGAGTTCGGCGCCGCTGACATCAAGCGCCTGCGTGAAACCTTGAAGTTCAGCCAGCCGGTGTTTGCGCTCCACCTGCACACCACCGCCTCGACGGTACGCAAGTGGGAGCAAGGCGAGACTCGCCCAGCCGGCCCCGCACTCAAGCTGCTCAATGTCATTGCAGACAAGGGCCTACAGGCCATCATCTGATGCCTGGCAGCGGCGCCCTCCGGCCTCCTTCCCGTTGACCTTGCCCCACCGCCGCCCGCAGTCGCCGATCCGGCTTTGGTGCCTCGGGTGACTGTGGCGCTGCCTTCCATGGCACTGGATTTCGGCTTCCCGGCCGGAATGACGTTGCTTTTGTCGTCCCGGCCAGAATGACGCTGCTTCCGTCGTCCCGGCCGGGAAGCCGGGACCCAGGCCAGGGAGGGTGACCGTACGGGCCACTTTGGCGCCGATGGTGACTGCGAGGTTGCTCTCCCTGCCCAGGATTCCGGCTTCCCGGCCGGAATGACGGGAGGAACGGCGGCGTTGGCTTTCCCTGCCCTGGCTTCCGGCCTCCCGGCCGGAATGACGAGGGAAACGGCGACCTGGCTTTTCCTGTAGCTTTCCCTGCCCTAGATTCCGGCTTCCTGCCCTGGATTCCGGCTTCCTGGCCGGAATGACGGCGGGGTTCCCCTGGCCCCGCCACCGCACCACCCAGCGGTGAAATCCATGGGGCGTCAAGCGCGCGATCAGCGGCACAGAAAGGGCCGATCCTCGAACCTGTCCGTCAGATGGCCACCTTCCACGCCCGCAGCAGACCAACTGTTTGCGTGAGGCCTTGCTTGAGCAGCGTGTCCAGGTACTCGTCGGCCGTCTTCGGCGGATGCTTGAGCGACCGGCGGTGATTGGCGGCCGCCTCGCACACCTGACCCGGGTGCAGGTCGAACAGGTCGAAGATGAAGTCGTCGGGATGCTGGGCAGCTAAGTTGTAACGCGTAAGCTGCTCTGGCGGGAAGTCCTTCAGATTGAACGTCACGATCAGGCTCGCACCGCTGTGGATGGCGGCGGCTACTACATGACGGTCGTCCTCGTCCGGTAGCATCACGGACGGGATCAGATGCTCGAAACCGGTGACGAGGCAGTCCCGCACGTGGGCATTCATCAGCGTGCGGGTGCGCATCAGGATGTCGGGCTTCAAGTCCGGCCGCTGGGCCAGGAGGTTTTTTATCCACTCATCGTGGATCATGTCGCTCCAGCGCGCCCGGAACAGATCCGTCAGCGCCAAGCGCATCAGGAAGTCGCGCAGCGGCGCAGGGTAGAGCACGCACGCATCGTAGACGACGGTGAAGTGCGAGCTCATGCATAGCCCATCTTGAGCGCCTGGGCCTGCTCCGCCAAGGCATCGAGCGCCTTGCCGCGCTCGGCGTCGATGCGCTCCTTGTAGGCGACCACGTCCTGGTAGCGGACGCGACGATGGGTGCCGATCTTGTGGAACGTGATCTCGCCCCGCTCCAGCAGTTGCACCAGGAACGGGCGCGAGACATTGAGCACGTCCGCGGCTTCCTGCGTCGTGAGTTCGGCATGGATCGGGATGATACTGACCGCGTTGCCCTCGCCAATCTCGGTCAGGACATCCACGAGCAGACGCAGCGCCGACACCGGCATGCGCACCGCATGGGCTGAGCCCTGGTCGTCGAAGATCTCGATCCGCTGCGTCTCGGCGCGGGTTTGCAGATGGGCCGACAGTGCCCGGCCGCTCTCCCGGGCGAGCGCGACCTCTTCTGCCGTCGGCAGCGGGCGGGTGGGTGACAGAGTGGTCATGGCAGCCTCCTAGGTGCTTCAAACAGCGTCATGGGCGGACATATAACCGAAATAAACGAAAGAGACAATACCCTCTCCGCGCCGGTCGATTAGCCCGGCTGGCGCCATGCTACCACCCACAACACCCGCCACCAGGCCAAACCCGGGACCCGATTCACCACCCGCTTGTAGAGCCAGCCGAGGAGATCGGTCGGCGCCGCAAACCGCGGGTACGCCGGCCGGCCTTCGATCAAGTCGACCCGCACCATCTCCAGCCCCGCCCCGGCTGCCAGCGCGCGCGGATCCCCGGGAGTATTCGCCCGGTAACGGGTCGGAATGACGGCGCTCTGCCGTCATCCCGGCCGGAATGACGAAGCATTGCCAGACCAACATCTGCAAGTGGGACCGGGGCTTCTCCACGCCCACCGTGGATCAGCTCCTGGTGCTCGCCTCGGCCCTGGGCACCACGCCCGGAGAACTGGTCAGTGGCCTTACTCTCCTACCCAAGACCCCGACGCCGCCCGCCTGCGCCGCGCCTTCCTCGCCCTCGCCGGCAGCGCCCGCCGCTGGCCCAGCCCCGCCGACCTACTGGACCACCTCCCGGCCAAGCCCCAGCCCCCGGCCCTGCCCGCGCCCCCCCGCGGCCGCACCGGCGCCGCACACCTGCAAGTCATGAAAGACCTCATCGCCCGGGCCACCAAGACCCTGCCCGGCACCACCCCCCGGAGCAAACAGCCATGACCTTCACCTTCTCCGCCCGCAGCTACCGCAACCTCCACGGCGTGCGCCCGGAACTCATCGCCGTCGCCACCCTAGCGCTCGCGCGCAGCGAGATCGACTTCGTCGTCACCGAGGGCCTGCGCCCCCTCCAGCGCCAGATGGACCTGGTCAAGGAGGGCGCCAGCCGCACCCTCGACTCCCGCCACCTCACCGGCCACGCCATCGACGTCGCCGCCCTCGTCGGCGGCCAGGTCACCTGGGACTGGCCGGCCTTCGAGCGCATCGCCCTGGCCTTCAAGTCCGCCGCCACCGACCTCGGCATCGCCCTGGTCTGGGGCGGGGACTGGAAAGGCTTCCGCGATGGCCCGCACTTCGAG
>JAGVUH010000231.1 GCA_019136395.1 Gammaproteobacteria bacterium | reverse complement strand
CTTGGGGTGCCAGGGTGAAAGTGTAGTTTTCTGTACCAGTTTTCAGACGGGGGCGCCGGGTCTGGCTTCTAGTTTTCTCTAGCGGCGCCGAATTGCCCGCGTTGCGCGGACGGGGCCAGGCTACCGGGCGCCACGCAAGCCAGGCCAAGGCAGGGCGCACCAGCCAGCCCTTACCCTTGCCGATGTACTACCAGCCGGCCCGATGGCTCTACGGGGCGCTCAGGGCCTCCTACGCGGCGCCCTTTGGCGAATGATCGGCCCGGCCTCTTGGCCTGGCCTTGCATGGGGGCGATGGTGCCTATCACTCGATAGGCGCCGGGGTGGGGATGCAAGGGCGTGCCAATCGTCGGGGCCGATCGCCACCACGGGCCGGCGGCGCCGGACGGCTCAGGATGCCGCCGGGCGGCGATCCCCGGCCAAGATGCGGTAGACATGGACGCTCGATAGCCCATGCCGGCGGGCCAGGGCCAGGATGCCGTTCTCCCCGTGATAGGTGCCGTCATGGGCGGCGGCGATCTCGGCATCCCGGCGCAGCTTATCCAGGGCGGCCATGCGCGGCATATACAGTTGGCAGCCGCCCAGCTCCCGCACCAGGCGGCGGATGATGCGGGCGGTCAGCTCCCCGGCCTGCTCGCCCTCGATACCCGCCAGCCGCAATTCATCGCGGGTATAGCTGGCCAGTTCCAGCAGGGTTTCGGCGGCCGCGCTCATCGGGCCTCCCGCGGTGCCAGGCCATAGCTCCGCTCAATCACCACGTCCCGCGGGGTCGGTGGCGGCAGGGGCGCATGGGCGGCGCCACGGGCGCACGGTGGCAGGGTGTCGCCACGGGCGCGAGACTCGCCAGACAGGACCATCGCCCCGCACGCTTGGCAGGGGCGAATGATGGTGATGCCCGGATCGCGGCGGTTTTCCAGATCATCAATGCGTCGCTCTAGGGTGGGCATGGGGGCGGCCTCCGGTGGCAGGTGGGGGATGGGTTAGGCTTGGGGTGGGCGTTGTTCCAGGGCGGTGATGCGCTCCTCCAGTTCGGTGATTTCGCGGATCTTGGCAATGTGGGACAAGGTGGCGGCATAGCTGGCGGCCTGCTCGGGGGTCAGGGCGCCAGCCGCCAGCCCGGCCAAGATCGCGGCCGGTCCCTGGGTGGGGTCGCTCAGATCGGCGCCACGCGGCAGGGGGGCGGGCAGGTCCACGGGGCGCAAGGTGGGGAAAACCCGATCCAGCAGCAGCCGGGCGGCGGTGGTGTCGCCCGCTTTGGCGCCCTCCACCAGGGCGGCGATGATGTCGGGCAGGTCTTCAGAAATGGCGGCCCGCAGCTTGGCCTGGGTCTGCACGCCACGCGGGCGGCCCTTGGGGTTGCCCGATTGGCCAGGTCGAAAGGTCATGGGCTCAGGGCCTCCGGTTGCTTTTCGCTGTTCCAAACAGGGCGGGCGCCACGGATGACATGATCCCCTGGCAGCCCGGCCCGCTCAATGCTGGCGGTCATGTCGGGGTCCTCATCATCCATCCGAGACTTGGCCAGCGATCGGCGCCGGCCCTCTGGTCGGGGTCATGTGGCAGGGGGGTGAACAGGTAACAGGCATGAAGGGCCTCGGGGTCCGGCTCATACCAGCGGGCGCGATGGTGGAAGGCGCCACGTTGCGCGGCCTGGCAGCGGGCGCCGGTCAGGTGGCAACACTGGCGGCAGGTGATGCGATCATCCGGCGGGGGCTCAAACTCGGCAGGTGGCGCCGGCTCGCCCTCGGGGGTGTCGGCAAATTTCGCTGACACCTCCGCTCCCTCGGTGTCGTCTTCCTCGGGCTCGATACTCAAGGCGCCGGGATGCCAGGCCCGGACCTCGGGCAGGGTGGCGGGCGGGGTGAATGACGCGCTAGCCACCTCCCCGCCAGCATGGCGAATGAGCCATAGGCGCCGGGGGGTCAGCAGCTCCACCAGGGCGGCCTTGGCTTCGCGGATCGCGGGCGTCCAGATGGCCAGGCCCTCGGTTGGCCCGCGGGCGCGCAAGGCGCCGGTGGCGTCCAGGGTCAGGCTCAGCCCGGCGGCCTGGGTTGCCGTCAGCAGGTCAGCGGGGGTCATATCAGGACCTCCGCAATAACCTCACTCTCTGTGTACTCTGCCAACCCCGCCGAACCCCGCCAATCATTCGCGGCGGGGTTGCCGGGGTGGGGGTCAGTAAACCCCGGCTCAACCCCGCCGGGGTTACTACCCCTATAGGGCGGCGGGGTAGTTGAAGGCGGCGGAGTAGGAACAGGATCGGCGGCGTTTTCGTCGCTTTCTGGGGCTACCCCGCCAAAGGGCGCGGCGGGGTTGTCAGCCGGGCACAGGTAGGTTTTCCGCCCTCCCTGGCACTGCTCCTTGGGCATGGGGGCCTCAATGACGCGGCCACTGATGCGCAGCTCAGCCAGGGCTTGCCGTAGCGTTTGCCGGGTCAGGCTCATGATGCCGGCCACGGCCTCAAGTGTGGTCTGGGTGTAGCGGCGCTCCCGCTCCAATTCGGCGCGGATGAACCGCTCCACTTGATCGGCTTGGGCGGCCCGCAGGTCCTCAGGCGCCGGCTTGGGTTCCTCGGTGAAATGCTCGAAGGCAAATCCTTCGCGGCGCAGCCAGATCAGCGGCAGATTCGGCGGGGCATAGCTCAACTTTGCCCGGGCCAGAATGACGATGCTGGCCTCCGGTGCCGGGGTGCAGCCGGGCGGGGGTTGCCGGTTGCCGGTTGCCTCGGGGGTCCACGTCTGCAACACGCTCATCATCCGTGAACCATCGGCCAAGGCGGAACCGCCACGGCCCGCATACTGATCAAGGGCGCCCTCCCGGGCGTTACCCTTGCCGGTGTGGTGAACCACGCGGACACAGCAGTTCAGGCCCTTCACGATCCGCCGGGCGGCGGTGATGATCCCCTGCTCGTTGTCATTAACCATGCCTTCGCTGGCCCCGAAGGATACCAGGGGGTCAAAGACGCAAACGGCTGGCGGGTCCGCTTGGTATGCCTCCACAACGTCATCCGCCAGACTGGTCAGCAGCACATTGCCATCGGCGGCGCGAATCAGCTTGACGGCCTCCCCGGTTGTGTCCCATACCCGCACTCCCCACAGGGCGCGGGCGCGATCCGCCGGGGTCAAGTCGAGACTGGCCAGAATCTCCCGCAGTCGGGCCATGAACTGCTCGCGGCGGTCCTCGGCGGTGACAAATAGCGTCCATCCTGGGGCCTCCACGGGCAGGCCCCAGACGGGCCAGCCCAAGGCGATGTGCACGGCCTCATGGATCAGCAGGGTCGTTTTGCCGGTGCCACCAGGCGCCACCAGGGCGGCCACGTCGGCATACAGGCAATGCCTGACGATGCAGCGGGGTGCCAGCCGGGCGGCGTCAAGTTCGGCCTCGGTGGGGATCAGCGACTCAGCCGCCGGGGGGCGGCGCCGGTCGGGCTCGGGCAGCTCCACGGCATCCAGCAAGGCGCGCACGGCCTCAAGGCCCTCACGCTTGGCCAGGTCGTTGACGTCGAAGTTCGCCGGTTCGCCAGCGGGCAGGGTGGCCACGGCGGCGCCCACCTCCCGGGCCAGTTCCGCGGCCTGGGTCTCCTTGCCGGTGTCTGGCACGATGACCAGGGCGGCGCCGGACGGGGCCAGGGCGCGGCCGATGGTCTTGACGTTGCCCCAGCCGAAGCAGCAGACGGCGGCCTCCCCGGTGGCGGCATGGCAGGCCCATGCCTGGCCGATGCCCTCCACCAGATAGCAGGGGCGGCCTGGCTTGACCACTCCCAAGGTGAAGGCGGCGCCGGTCATGGTGGCGCCGGCTAGGTTCAGCTTTTTGCCTTGGCCCGGTGCCGGAATGAATTGCAGGG
>JAGVUH010000628.1 GCA_019136395.1 Gammaproteobacteria bacterium | reverse complement strand
GAACGGCGGACACAAAAAACGAAATCCTGGCGGGGGTGGCGTCCTGGCCCCTCTGGACTGCTCAGAGAGGGCATTGAGAGTGCTGCCGGGCTAATTGAACCGGACACCGTTGCAGTTATAGAAAAGAGCAAATCCCCGGGCTGCACTCTCGTTCTTTGCCCCTCTGTTCCCTCGGGAACCTCGACGTGCTGGACGTCCGTGAGATCTAGGTCAATCGAGTCGCGGGTTAAGTTGCCTATTCGTAGGTGAAGACTTCCTGCCGCTCAAGCAGTTGATAGGCCCAAAGCAGCGTATCCACGAAGTCCAGCGTGCTGTCGCAGTAACATTCCAAAGCTTTGAGAAAAACAGCTGGTTTGTCCATGCTCACCAGTCCTTCCTTAAGCAGGTCCCCAAGCTGTTGTTGGATTTCCTTTCGTTCAACGGCATAGACCTTTTGCAGCACATAGACCACTTCACACCCCACCTCTACTGGCAAGGTCACCGAGTGCCGTTCGAGAATATCCGCCGCCTTTGGCGATAATTCCGCGTGGTCATCCAAGAGGTAGCGCAAAACGACATTTGCATCAACAATGCTCATGTTTTTCCCTCACGGCCGCCTGCCAAGCGTCTTGTTCTTGCGCCATCAACTCGGGATTGGCATAGGTTTTCAAGCAACCACGCAAGCTCCGCTTGGTGGTTGGTGACTGCGCGGTGGGCAGTGGTGCTGGCAGTACGATGATTTCGACTTCCCGCCCCCAAAATTGCCGGGGTAGCTGGAGGTGAACTTCTCCATTTTTTACGGTTTGAATATTACGAATGACTTCCATCTGTTAAGTCCTCATAGTGTCAAAGGATGGTCCGCCCCCCTAATTGGGCTTGGCCTGGTCCTTGAAGAGGCAGCCCGCCGGGACCTGGAGATGATCTGCGATCTTGTCCTGGGCCAGCCCGCACAGGCCGCACTCGCGGCAAGCGGGGCTGCCGAAGGGGCTGAGCGGCAGGGCGCCGAGCAACTGGCGGGCAAAGTCGGGACCAAGTTGAGGGTTGGGCGCCGGGTCCAAGAGGGCCTGTTCCGCCTGGGCCAGGTTCCGGCCCAGGAAGTCCTCCATTTCCTGGCAGTGCTCGCGATGCCCGGCGGCGGTCACCAGGCTGTTGAGACAATCGAAGAAGGCCCGCTTCTGGCGGTCGGTCTCGGCATCGCCGGTCTGGTACCGGCTCTTCCAACGGAGGGGACGCATGGCGGGGTGACTCCCGGGGAGAGGTTGATGGAAAGGTACGCGAACAGGATGCCCGCTAGCGTGAGGGTCGAGTATCACTGGCTGCTGGCCCGCCCACAAGCTTGATTGAACTTGATTGAACTTGGCAACCCGCCGGGCTCTTCCGTATGACCGGCACACGACTCACCGCCTGCTCTTAAACGCCTCAAATTATGGCCCAATAGCAGATCCCGGGTAGCGTTGCTGGAGTTAACTACCGAGGAACTGAATCACCACCATCCATCCGCGCAACTTTCAGGGTTTCAGGGTGAGCGATCCGGTGGCCGTGGCCAGGGAGTTGGCACCGGAACTCAACGCCCAATCCCACGCCCCCATCCCCTGGACAGGCCATCAGCTAAAGACCCCCGCCTGGGAAAAGGCCAACACGGAGAAGTAGCTTCCCACCGCACCCAGGCCGATCGTCAGCCCGTAGAAGGTGTTACGCAGCCGCTCGCCCTTGAGCAGCAGACTGATGGCGCCCGTTACCAGGCAGATCTGCAGGAAGAGGGTCGCCAGGTCGAAGGTGTCGCCCACCACGCCCAGGGCCTCGGCCTCCGCTTCCCACTCCTTGGCCCCTTTGATCCGGCCCCGCTCGCCGTCCTGCTCCAGCACCCAATTCCCCTCCCCTACCGCGCTGGAACCTTGCAGGATCTCCTTCTTCTCCTTCTGGTAGCGGTCGATCTCCTGATTCAGGCTGGACAGCAGGCCGGACATCCGCTCCTGGTTATCCACCGCCACCACCCCGGCATTGATCAGCAGTTGGAGCATGTCCCGTTGTCCCTCCACCAGGGACTCTTTGATGCCCTTGGCCTGATACCAGTCGAAGGCATTGGCCTTCTGGTTGTGGGCGATGATCTCGTCCGCGCCATACTTGCCCGCACCCAGGTCCGTGATGGCCAGGATCGCCGCCAGGACCGCCAGGGTCAGACCGCAGATCATCTCAAAGGTGCTGGACTGGCCGTCGCCCTTCTCGTCGTCGCTAGCGCTCATGCTTCGCCTCCAGGTTGAAGAGGCGCACGATTCTAGCCCAGCCGCCACCCCGGGCGCATGCGATATCCCCATGTCCCGGCAAAGCCCCATGAAACGCTGCGATTGGTAGCCTCCAGCCTATCCGGGGATGGCTTTACCGCCAATGAGGCGGCCCGCCGAGCCTGCTCCTGGGCGCGCCAGCCCTTGTCCCTGCTGGACGAGATCATCCGCCAGGTTCTTTACTGATTCACGGCCTGCGGTTGCCCGATCTGGGACTGGGCAAGTCTTCAGTAACGCCCGAAACAATGGCCTAATAGCAGGTCCCGACCGCGAGCAAGCTCACCCCATCCCGCCACGAGTCTCTGATCATGCGCCTACGTCCCCCTCTGGTTTACCTGCTAGCCTTGTTTACCCTCGGGGTCGCCCTGGGGGCGGTCGCGGGTCAGCCCCTGACCCTGCTGCATTTCAACGACTTCCATGGGCAACTGGAACCCTACCCGGACCGGGAAACCGGCAAGCGCATCGGGGGGATCGCCAGCCTGGCGGGCCTGGTGGCGGCGATTCGCGCCGAGGAGCCGCGGCGGCCGGTGCTGCTGCTCTTCGCGGGGGACCTGCTCCAGGGCACCACCACCTCGACCCTCTACCTGGGCCGGCCGGACATCAAGCTGCTGGAGGAGATGGGGGTCGCCGCTGCGGCGGTGGGCAATCACGAGGTCGACTTTGGTCAGGATAATCTGCGCAAGCTCGCGGGCATGGTCAACTTCCCCCTGCTGGCGGCCAATCTGAGCGCCACGCCCGAGCCCCTGCCGCTGCCGTCCTTCGCCCTCTTCCACCCGGCGGGCGGACCCCGGGTGGCGGTGCTGGGGCTCACCACCGAGGAACTGATCACCGCCAGCCACCCGCGCAACGTCCAGGGTCTCAGCGTCGGCGATCCAGTGGCTGTGGCCCAGGCACTGGTACCGGAACTCGACGCTAAATCCGACCTGCTGATCGTCCTCTCCCACCTGGGGCTGGCGGGCGACCGGCACCTGGCCGAGGGCGTGGCTGGGGTGGACCTGATCGTCGGCGGGCACAATCACTTCCGCCTCGATCCGCCGGTAGAGGACCAGGGCGTCCTGATCCTCCAGGCCGGGGAGCGCGGCGCCTACCTGGGCCGGCTGGACCTGGAGGTGGAAGACGATCGGCTGCTGTCCTGGAACTACCAGCTGCTACCGGTAGATGACCAGACCCCGGTGGACGAGAAGATCGCCGCCAAGGTGGCGCGCCTGGCGGCCCAGGCCGACCAGGAGCTGCTGACCGTCGTGGGCCGCGCCGGCACCGAACTGAGCGCCGAGCGGGATCTGATCCGCCGCTATGAGGCCCCCTTCGGCAACCTGGTGGCGGACCTGGCGCGGGAGTACAGCGGGGCCCAGGTGACCCTGTTCAACGCCGGCGGCTTCCGCGCCACCATCCCCGCCGGGGAGGTGCGGCTGAAGGAGATCTACCAGGCCTTCCCCTTCCGCAATGAACTGGTGACCGGCGTGCTGAGCGGCGCGGAGCTCGCCGCCGACTACCGGGTGGCGGTCCCGGACTTCCTCGCCGCCGGGGGCGACGGCTACGGCATGCTCACCGGCCTGCGCCATCCGGTCAACACCGGTCAGCTCATCGCCGATCTACTGGTCTCCGCCTTCCGCGCCCAGACTGAGGTGGATGCCAGGCTGGATGGGCGCATCAGCCGGCCCTGAGAGGCTGAAAACCTCGCACCTGGAATCTCAAGATCATTATAAACAATGAGATAGCGAGTCGCAGGCGGTGAAAAACTCCCTATGTAACTACTCGCCCGGATCGCAGGCTTTTCGCTAATGGCGGGCAACCGGTAGAGGGGAGCCGCTTGACATCATAGCGCCGTGAGCCTATGGTATCGCTCCAAGACCGGCGGACG
>JAGVUH010000591.1 GCA_019136395.1 Gammaproteobacteria bacterium | reverse complement strand
CGCTCCCCCGCGGGCGAGCAAGCTCGATCCCTTCAAGGGCCGTATCGTCGGCTGGCTGGATGCCCAGCCGCTGAGCGCCCAGCAGGTCTACCAGCGCCTGTGTGCGGCGGGGTAGACGGGGGGCGTGAGTATCGCCAAGGACTCTGTCCGCCGCATCCGCCCCCGGCCGCGGGAGGCCTTTCTGACGCTGGCTTTCGCCCCCGGCGAAGTGGCGCAGGTGGACTGGGGCGACGGGGGCACCCTCGCCGTCGGCGATAGCCGCCGGCGGCTGTCCTTTTTCGTCATGGTGCTGGCCTATAGCCGGCAGATGTACGTCGCATTCACCCTGGGTCAGACGATGGAGCACTTCCTGGCCGCGCACCAGCAGGCCTTTGCGGCCCTGGGAGTGCCACGGCGGGTCATGGTCGATAACCTGCGGACCGCCGTGCTCAGCCATCCGCGGGGGGGACCGGTCCAGTTCAATCCCCGTTATGTCGATTTCGCCCGCCACGATGGCTTCGAGATCGTCGCCTGTAACGTCGCCAAGGGCAATGAGAAGGCCAAGGCGGAAGTGAGTGTCCAGATCGTGCATCGCTGGGTGCTGGCGGCGTTGCGCCAGCAGCGCTTCTTCTGCCTGCGCACCCTCAACGACGCCATTGCCGCGTTACGCGAGCGGCTTAACTGCAAACGGTATTTGTGAATGATCGGGAGTCGCGGCACAGGTCCCGTTCCAGTCGCTTCACAGGCTTCTGACGCAGCGCAACGCTCCGCCAAACTTAGCAATAGGGAGGCAACCTGCCGTGAAAAACGCAACGCTCCCGCCTTGATCGCCTATCAAAGAGCCAGTTTCAGCAAAAAAAGGGTGCGCAACCGACCCCCTAAACCATCCCGGGCGGATTACCCCCTTCCCTCGTGGCGGCGTCCGCCGCCCGCAGCGCCAGCTGCAACACCGTCGCCTGCAACCGCTGCGCTTCCTCCTCCGCGCGGATCACCTGCGCCCGCGCCTCATCCCGCTCGCGCGCGGCCTGCTCCCGGTCCACCGTTAGGACCGCCAGTTCCAGGCGCTGGCCGGCCAGCTCCGCGGCCAGTTCCTGGTGCGCCGCCGTCGCCCGCGCCTCCAGGTCCGCCCGCTCCTGGCGCATCCGCTGCACCTCCGCGCGCCGCGCCGTCTCCTCCGCCGCCTGCTGTTCCTGGCACCGTTGCAGGGCGGCCTGCGCCGCGCCGACCGCCTGGCGCGCGTCCGCCTGGAGGCGCTCGATCGTCTCCAGCGCCTGCTGCCAGTCCGCCACGCGGCATTGCAGCTGCGCTTCCAAGCCGGTCACCTGCTGTTCCAGGCCCGACCGCTTGACCTCCAGGGCGTGTTTCTGCTCACGCAGGTCCCTCGCCTCCCCGGCGAGCTGATCGCGCGCCGCCACCGTCTGCCGGTGCGCCTGGCGCTCCTGATCCAACGCCCGCGCGGCGCGCGTCTGCTCCAGATCGAAGCGCTCGCCCAAGTCCTGGAGCGCCTGCTCGGCTGTCGCGGTCGCCGCGCCCTGCGCCGCCAGCGCCTCGTTGAGCGCCACCTGCGCCTGCTGCGCCGCCGCCAACTCCGCGCGCACCCCGGCCAGCAGCCGCGCCTGTTCTTCCCCGCGCGCCACCCATGCCTGCCGGGCCTGCTCGCCCGCCGCCACGGCCGCCCGCAACTGCGCGATCTCTGCCGCGGCGGACTCCCGCTGCGCCTCCAGGGCCGCCCGCGCCTGCGCCCATTGCGCCCCGGCCTCGCTCACCGCCGCCGACCACAGCGCGGTCACCGGGGCGAGCAGGGCGGCGGGCAAGCGCGGATCGTTCAGCCGTTCGCCGACCTCAAGCCACAGATCGTCCAGGGCGCTGAGGATGGTCTGCTGCGCCCCCTGGCCGATCAGCTGGCGGATGCGCTCGGCCGTGGGCCGCTGGCCGGCGCGCAACAGCTGGAGCCCGGCCTCCTTGGCCAGCAGGCGGGTGGAGGCGGGCGCGGCGGCGGGGGAGGGAGCGGGAGCGGTCATGCCGGGTCTCCGGGCGACAAGTAGGGGAGGGTGGTGAAATACACTAACAATATAGCATGCATATATTTAGTGAAATACACTGATCTTCGCGCATTAACCGTTGTTAATTGCCGTTGTCGGAAGCTATCGGCCCGTGGCCGCCCTGCCGCAACAAGCCCCCCCGTAGCCCCCCCGACCGTGACGCGCAACCGCCTCCCCGGGGTACGCGGTCCCCATGCCGTTACCCGTAACCCCAGGCCGGATGGCGGGGGTCAAGGTTTCACCCGCGTGCGGCGGCGGGGCCGGCCGCACCCGCCCGGCGGAACGTCCGCGCGGCGGCACAACCCGGCGTGGGCGTGCTGTGATCGATCTGTCCCAAGCCGCCACCGTGCGCCAAATTTTTAGCTGGGTCGGCGTTGAGTGCTTGAGCCTCGGTGAGGTCACCCGCCGACTTAATGCCGAGGGCATTCCCACCGCCACCGGCAAAACCCACTGGGATCGCAGTGTGGGGTGGGGCATGTTGCAGAATCCCGCCTATCCGGGCCGGGCCGCCTTCGGCAAGACCCAGGCACAACCGCATCCCCCGCGCGTGCGCCCGGTGTCGCCACCACCGCGCCGAGACGCCCAAGAAGGCCACCACTGCGGTGCGCACCCCGCGCGAGGACTGGATCGAGATCGCTGTCTCGCCGCTGGTTGGTCGCGCTTCGCGTCGTGACGGGCGAAAAAGGGTTCGACGAGACTTGCCAGACAGATCTCGCTGCGGTTGGCGACGACCTTGATGAGTTGGGTGATCGTTCTGCGCTCGGTTTCGTGCTGGACGATCTGGTCTTCCTCCAGGACGCTGGTTAACGGCACACGCTTATCCAGCGCCTGGATGCGCTCGCCGAGCGCATCGCACTCCCTTGCCAACCGATCGATCGTCGGCGCCTCCTGGGCTTGCTTGGCCGGTGACGCCCCGTCGCGTGATGGCATCGCCTGGCGGACGTTGGCGCGGCCAAGCTGGGTCTTCTTGGCCTTGAGTGCTTTCTCAAACCGTGCGCGCTCGGGATGGGGAACACAGCGCTGCGGATCGGCCGGTTCCGTAGCAGAGGTGCTCAGGTGGTCGAGATTGAATTCGGCCTGCATGTATTTGAAGAAGTTCTCCTGGCGCCAGCGCGCGAACATCCGCTCGGCGATGACGGTGGCCGGGAGGTCTTGGCGGGTCGTCATGAAGGCACCTGGCTCCTGCCAGGCCTGGGCGGGACGGGAAATCCGGGGCAGGCGCGGACGTGAGGGCTATCAGCAGTCAGGTACCATTGATATTCCCACTTTTACCGTGTGGTTCTGGGGTCTTCAGAAGGTTACTTGCAGGATTTAGGTGGCAACTGGTGAGCTTCGCCCTCGCCATGTGAGGGACCGTCACCAGGGATTCATCATCCAGCGCCCGGGCACGCCGGGGATGATGGCCTCAGGATCGTCACTGGACGTTCCAGTCAGGCCTTCGGCCTGTCCAGCAGCGAGGGTTGATCACAGGAATAACCCTCATCTCCGCGAAAGACGGGCACCCGCAGCGACAGGATAGCCCAGACGGTCGCGTCCGGCAGGCGCCGCTGACGGTGGGCCTGGTAGAGGGGGTCGCCCTCGAGGGTAGCATGCAGGGGGCGGGGCACTGGCGCGACTCAGGCCCTCATCCTCCGCTCGGCGACAACCCTTGTGCCCCGGTTCGCCCCGCTCCGGGCCACGGCTACGTCACGACGTGCCCCCAAGGGGGCGGTCGGACTTCGCCATGGCCCTCCGTCGAATGGCTTGACGGCGTATCGAATGCGCTTGCATCTGGCCTCTGCGGCGGCGGGACTTCGCCCCTCCGCCACGCCGGCCAGACGCCCGCGCCGACGCCTACCGGGGACTACCGGCCTTCGCTTCGCTCTCTATGGCCGGCAGCGCCTGTCCTTGGCGCAGAAGGATGCTGGCGGGGTCAATGCCAGCGTGGTCCCGGCGGGGGAGGTGTTCTTCATCCATGTCTTCACCTTGTCCCTGATGGGGATCACCGCCCTGTTGCTCGACGAGCGCAAGCTGCGCCACGTGCCCGACATCCTGCGCCTGTGCCCCCACGATCCACCCCCGGGATCCTGGAAGCAGTGATCAGCGCCCTGCAAAAGGATTGTGCGCGGGAGCCCGCTACGAGGACGAACCGACGGACTCGCCCTTCCTGGCGCGGGTTGGGAGGGCTGGCTCAGGGGCGGAAGACATCTTCCAGGCAAGCCGCATCCAGGATCCGGTCAACCCATTGATTGATGTCCTCCTCGGAGGCCGAGGCAATGCGGCCCAGCACCTCGGGCGGCAGGGGACCAAAGCGCCGGGATAAGAGCCTTTGCAGAACCAGCGCCTCGCCTTCCTTTTTGCCTTCCTTCTGGCCTTCCTTCTGGCCTTCCTGTTTATACTCCTCGGCCCACTGATCAAATTTTTCCGCCAGGGTCATTTTCAGTTCCTCCAGGCCACGAATCTCGGGAATGATGAGGGTGTTCTTGCTGCGACGGCGCAGCAGGGCCCGAATCCACAGGGCGAAGATGCGTTTGAGTTCCGGCTGGCCCGCCAGCCAGTCATTGAGCAGATCAATCAGCCGC
>JAGVUH010000343.1 GCA_019136395.1 Gammaproteobacteria bacterium | reverse complement strand
CAGCACCGGCAATTGCATCGACACCCGTCAGGCTAACTACAGCGGCGATTTTTTTGACTACAACGACTGCGGGGCTCAGACCGGTGTGTTCCTTAAGAAGACCCAGCCGGTGGGTAGCTACCCAGCCAATTCCTGGGGCCTTTCCGATATGCAGGGCAACGTCTGGGAATGGGTCGAGGACTGTTATGTCGACAGCTACCAGGGGGCCCCAACGGACGGCAGTGCTAGAGCGCAAGGTTCCTGCTCGGCGCGGGTGCGGCGCGGTGGCGCCTGGAACAACGACCCGAGTGTCCTGCGCTCCGCTGTCCGCTTCAGGGTCGATCCCGGTGATCGGTACTACAGCTCCGGTTTTCGCGTGGCCAGGACGCTGACCCCTTGATCCTTTTCTCCGACCAGCTCGCTCCCAACCCCCGCCATCCTGGCGCCGCCGCACCTGATCACGTCACAGGGGCCACGCATTGGCTGAGGCAGCGGCCGCCGCCCATCAGGCCGATCATGGTCAGATAGATGGCATCGACCAGGCGATAAACGGCGTTGGCATTCCGCGCATGACCCACCTGCTGCTGGAACAGGGTGCTGAAACCCCAGGACCCGCTGGAGGCGCTCCCGCAAAGCAGGTCCACGCCCGTGTCTGGCCCAGGGTCGATGCCAGGGCGCGACGCTGGTGATGAAGTACAGCAGCCAGGGTTGATCACAGGAATGACCCTCATCTCCGCGAAAAACGGGCACCCGCGGCGACGGATAGCCCAGACGGTCGCGTCCGGCAGGCGCCGCTGACGGTGGGACTGGTACAGGGGGTCGCCCTCGAGTGAGGTATGCAGGGTGCGGGGCACTGGCGGGACTCAGGCACTCATCCTGGGCACGGGCGCCGCTGCGGGATCGATAATTGTGCTAAATGCTCTTTTTCGATTTTCACGCAAGAGCTCCACCTGAAAGTCGTGCGGTGCCGCGATGTGAGTAATGCGAGGTTTGCGCGACGGCCATTTATTCTTAAGATATTGTTTACATTATATTATAGTTATTGTCAGCGACTCGCCACCTGCAGTCAGTACCCATCGACCGTGTTCACCCGGCAGGAGTTAAAGGTGTTATCCCTGCATTCCTGATGTAGCTTATATCCCCACTTTCAGCTGTCGATAAGGAGAAAACCGTATGATCCGGTATCGGATAGGTATGACGCCAAATTTGCGCGCTGGGCGTAACAGGAACTCGTGGCAAAAAATCCAGGCCCAGCTATCCACAAGAGGGAGTGCTGATCTGGAGTCACTGGTCCAGTCGTGTCATGACCATGATCACCCTACCGGCGGTTGGGGTTTTGTCAATTACTGCATTAGGCACGAATGGCTGGTTCCTGTAACCTCCCCTGACCGAGGGGTTGTCAACCTCCCAGCTTCTGACCGGGATCTTGTTAACAAGGCGTTGAATGCTCCAGCCTCTGGAGATTCAGGAATCTACATCGCGATCTTGCTTACAGATCAATACCTGCCAGTGACGCGTGACCCTCGGTACACTGCGACCTGTGCTCGAGTCAACAATCAGAATGTCAAGGTTGGCAAGGCTCGGATTTTCCGCGTAAGGGAAAGCAATTACTGGCAAGATTTTGATCAACCCAATGTAGAATTTATCCCCATCGCGCGATTGGCAGAAATCGACCGAGCCGAGACCGCCATTTTGCGCCGGTTGGATAACTTCCGGCTACTGAGCCCCAAAAGGAGTAAAATGGATTGGTTGGCCGGGATTACCCCAGCAGAGGTAGTCCGGATAGCTTATGCTATCCTTGACAAAAATGGCTTTGATTATCAAGCCATAAGCAACCGCTTTGCTCCTTGACCATATCGGAATGGGGAATATCCCTATTCCAAATACAAAATTCATTGCGTTTCTTTTTATCTTCAGGTAATAGACATGGTTCGAGGCACAGAAATCGTCGCGATCATCGCTCAGGAAGTCTTTTCCACTAATGATTATCAGTTTGCAACCGTCAAACCCATTGCCAGTATCGAGAATGACCGGTTACAGCCCGTCAGACCAGGGGATTTTCCAAACCGGGATTTGTGCTGGTGGATGGTTCGAAATATTGCGCCAATCAGGGAAGTCATCCCCGGCCGCATCCTGGTTGGACAGTGTCAGGATGCAGATCGCTACGATCCACAGGATCTGGATAAAGACAAATATCAACTGGACGGCGGTACCGTAAGGCTGGGTGGTCCAAGATCAATCATTGAGATTATTACTGCTGATTGTGGTCCGGATCCCCGTCAATTGATCAACCAAAACCATGTTGCCACGCTTGACCATCCCCCGACATCCATGGTTCTTGCCAAACTGGGCGACAAAGTCTATGGTCCATTTAAGACCGAATTCGACCAACATGGTCGACGTTTTCATATCACTCTGGAAAAATCAAAATCATTTGATTACAGTCACATGTTCGATCTGGCGAAAGTCCGCAGCGATCCTGGCTATATCAGCATTAAACAGATCAGTTTCTCAACCGATGCGCGCCCCTTAAATAAATCTTCAGATGTCGCTTACACCAATTATGAATTATTATTATGGTCACGATTTGAGTCGCTGCAAAACTCCGTGGCGGAACGAATTCGTCTGCACAGTGATGAGGAGGTAGTTCGTTCTGCGGCCAGACAAATTTTATCGCGGAACCGGTTGCGCGATTTCATGCAGGGATGGAATGAAGTCCGTGACGTTTATCTTAGCCCACAGGCAGCTGCTAACACCCCTGAAGCGGCCCAAGTATTTACCGCACTCTCTACACGCATTCAGACTCAATCCACCTCTGTTGAGGAACTCATTAAAGGATTACTGGACTCGGGTCTTCTCAACGAACGAATTAATGCGGTGATTGACCAGCAAGCGCGGGTGTATCTGGAGGAAAATAGCGCTCGATACGAGGCTGAGATCGCGGAAAAGGTTGAATCCCTCCGTCATGAAGAAGAAACCCTCCGCCAAACCGTTCAGGGTCTGGACAACGAGTTGGAACGAAAACGTCGTCACGAGGAGGCTAACCTACAGTCGCAATTGTTGCAATTGCGTCAGGACTTTGAAGCTTGGAAGAATAAAGAGCAGGCAACAATCGACCGTGAACGTCAGGAACTTGCCACCAAGCAAAAGTTGGTGGAAAAGGCCCTGGATGCCGCATCCACTCGCTTTAGTGAGCAAAGGGAGGATTTACTAGCTGACTTTTTATCGCTGAGCCCTTTTCTTACACAAATCGGTGCACGCCCCCCGGCCAGCGAGGAACTCCATGCACCTAAGAAAGCCGATCTAGCAGGGGACGCGCCTCACCAGCATTTTTCTTTCCCCCTGGAAGCTAGATCCACCCCTGGCCTGATGGATGAAGTCACTTTTTTTAAGCGTTTCAGCCATCATGTCGAGGAGGCTGGCTTTCGCTTCCGACCGCAGGATTTAACTGCTTTTCACCTCAGCGTCAAATGTGGGGATCTCACGGTCCTGGGAGGTCTCTCGGGCACCGGAAAATCCTCCTTACCCTTGCTTTATGCTCAAGCCTTGACAGGCGACCAGAGCCATTTCTTGTCTGTAGACGTGAGCCCGGCCTGGTTGGAACCTGGCGATCTGTTAGGGCGTGCTAATCTCCTCGAAGAAAAGTTCCAACCTGCGGCAACCGGGCTGTTTGAAAAGCTAGTTTGGGCGGCAATGGAATCAGAGCGCCTGGGAAAGGATAGCGCTATCTGGATTATCTGCCTCGATGAGATGAATCTGGCCCAGCCCGAACATTACTTCAGTGGTTTTCTTCAGGCCCTACCACGGGCGGGTAGCCAGCGGTTGGTGAGTGTCTTCTCCCCCTCTAATGTTCGAGGGGATGATCCCTCCCGTCCCTATGCCCGCATCCCCCTTGGCCCTAACC
>JAGVUH010000285.1 GCA_019136395.1 Gammaproteobacteria bacterium | reverse complement strand
AGGACATCTTGTTCAAAGGATGCATCCGTCACATGCATGATGCGATCGCTCACTGGAGTCATTCTCCCTTACATTTTGAGGCTGGCGGGGCGAGGCCCCGAAAGAAGGCCGGCGGCAGGGGTGGCGCGGAAGGTGCGTGGGTGAGTGCCGGGTGGCGCCGGAAACCGGGCTTGAGTAAGATGCTATTTCAGCCAAGATTCCGAAAATTTGCAAGCCCTTCGCGGCCGCGTCACGCCTCCAGGGCCGAAGAGCCCCCGAATTCATGACCCAGACACATCTGACCGCCACCCGTTTTACCCACTTCGACCTCGATCCACGTATCCTGCAAGGCCTCGCTGACGCCGGCTTCGAATACTGCACCCCCATTCAGGCCGAGACCCTGCCCATCGCCCTGGCGGGGGAGGATGTCGCCGGCCAGGCCCAGACCGGCACCGGCAAGACGGCGGCCTTCGTCGTCGCCACCCTGCAGCGCCTGCTGACCCAACCCCCGGCCCCCGAACGCAAACCCAACGAGCCGCGCGCCCTGTTCGTGGCCCCGACCCGGGAACTGGCGGTGCAGATCCACAAGGACACCCAGGTCCTGGCTGCCCACTGCGGCTTTCGCCTAGGCCTGGTGTATGGCGGTACCGGCTATCAGCAGCAACGGGACGAGGTCGCTGCCGGGGTCGATATCCTCATCGGCACCCCAGGCCGGCTGATCGATTATTTCAAGCAGCGGGTCTTCGACCTGCACCAGGCCGAGGTGGTGGTCATCGATGAGGCCGATCGCATGTTCGATCTCGGCTTCATCAAGGACATTCGCTATCTGCTGCGCCGCCTGCCGCCCCCAAGCCGACGCCTGGGGATGCTCTTCTCCGCCACCCTGTCCTACCGGGTGACGGAACTGGCCTACGAGCACATGAACGACCCGCGCCCGGTGGCGATTGAACCGGACCGGGTGACGGCCGACCGGGTGGTGCAGCGCTGCTACATGGTTGCCAATGACGAAAAGGTGGCCCTGATCATCGGCCTGCTGCCGCCACCGAGGGCATCTGGGGTTTCCTGGAGGGCAATGGCCTGCGCGCCGCCATCCTCTCCGGCGACGTGCCGCAGAAAAAGCGCCTGAGCCTGCTCAAGGCCTTCCAGCACGGTGAGTTGCCGATCCTGGTGGCCACGGACGTGGCGGCGCGTGGGTTGCACATCCCCGGCGTCACCCATGTCATCAACTACGACCTGCCCGAGGACGCGGAGGACTACGTCCACCGCATCGGCCGCACCGCCCGTGCCGGGGCGACGGGCGAGGCCATCAGCTTCGTCTGCGAGACCTACGCCTTCTGCCTGCCGGATATCGAGCGCTTCATCGGCGCCAAGATACCCGTGGAGCCCGTCACCGCCGAGATGCTGGTGCATGTCAGTCCCCATAGCCGGGTGCGTGTGCCCCGCCATGGCGACTGGCACGAGGGCGAAGGACCGCGTCGTGGCCGGGGAGGTCGGCGCGAGGGCTCAGAATCAGGTAGCCGTGGTGGCAGGCGCGAGGGCTCAGAATCAGGTGGCCGGGGTGGCGGCGAGCGGCGACGCGGCTCCGCGATGGCGGGTGCTGAGGCGTCGGCCGCCCACGGGTCGATGACCCTCAAGTCGAGGATAGTGGTCGCACCTTCCAGGTTGAAGAACCAGGTGGTTCCGCGGCTGCCACTCCTCACGCTGCTGGCCAGGCGGAGGCGACGTCACCGTCACGGCCATCCCGGCGCAGGGCCCGACCCAAGCCCAATCCCCAACCCAAGTCCGAGGCACACACCCAGACCCAGATCCAGGCCCAACATCACTCTGAGTCACAGCACCCGTCGGAAGCGGGGTCCGGACCCGGACCTCATGTGGATGAAGCGATGATGGGGGAGGGGGCGATGATGGGGGAGGGGGCGCCCAAGCGCCGCCGGCGGCGGCGTTCGCGCCGGCCGGCCGGCCTGGCCCCGGAGGCCGGGGGTGGAAGTCAGGAGGAGCGGGCCCCGCCGCCCCCGGAGTCCTGAGCCCTGAGGGCCGCCCGTAGCCCGGGCAGGAGCTCGCCGAAGCCGTGGATGGCCATATAGCATTCCGCGCCCCGGGGTGGGGCCTTGGAATCCGGCGCCAGTACCTGCACCAGGTGGCGAAAGCCATAGTCCCGGGCGGCATCCAGGACATTGAGGCTGTCGTCGATAAAGAGGGTGCGCTCCGGGTCGAAGGGCTCGGTGGCCTGGACCCGGTGCCAGAAGCCCGGGGTCTCCTTCGGCAGCCCCAGATCATGGGCGCTGATGATTCGCTCCAGGTGGCCCACCAGGGGTGTCTTGCGCATCTTGAGGGCAATGGCCTTCTGATGGGCATTGGTCACCAGCACCCGGCGCCAGGGGCGTTCCGCCAGGGCCTCAAGAAATTCCAGGACCCGGGGGTGGACCGCGATCAGGTGGTCGATCTCCTCCTTGAGCAGGGCGATGTCCAGGCCCAGTTCCCGGCTCCAATGGTCAACGCAGTACCACTCCAGGGTCCCCTCCCGATCCCGGTATCGGGCCAGGAGTTCCTCCCGGGCCTGCGCCAGGTCCAGGCCCCGGGCGGCCGCGAACCGCGCGGGGACGTGTTCCCGCCAGAAGCGGTTATCGAAATGCAGATCCAGCAAGGTCCCATCCATATCGAGGAAGACCTTGTCGATTTGGCTCCAGTCGATCATCGTTGGCTTGTCGCCTCCTGAACTGCCGTGACGGGAAGACAGCATAACGCCTCGACCGGGTATTTTTCATTTGCAACCCGGCCCTGGCCATGAAGATCATGTCTTGCCCGCCCCGTCTTGCTGTTGTATTCGCGCCCCATCCTTTTGCGTAACTTCCCTGGCCAGGCCCATGAACGCTGCCCTCATCCACCTTCCCACGCTGTTCCTGACCTGCATCCTGATGGCGACGTCTGGCGCTCTCGCGGCCAGCTCGGCCAGTCCAGCCAATCCACTTACTCCAGATATTCCGGCCAGTTCAGCCGTTCCTGCCAGCACGGCCAGTCCCGCTAGCCCAGCTAGCCTAGCCAGTCCACCCAGTTTGGCCAGTTCAGACCCACCACCCCCTCCAGACAGTCCGACCCTGTCGCCAGCCGACGATTACACCTTCGATGATACCCCTCGTCAGACGGCGACCGACCTGCCGGACTGGTTCAAGCAGAGCTTCCTCGACCTGCGCGAGGACCTCAAGGAGGCGGTCAAGGCCGGCAAGCAGGGGATCATGGTCTATTTTGGCCAGGAGCATTGCGCCTATTGCCACCGCCTGTTGCAGGTCAACTTTGGCCTAGAGGATATCGCCAGCTATACCCGCCAGAACTTCGAGGTCATCGCCCTTGATACCCGCGGACCACGGGAGGTCCAGCTTCTGGACGGGTCTCGCATGACCGAGCAGGAATTCGCCCTGGCGATGGAGACCAACTTCACGCCCTCGATCATCTTCTACGACCGGCTGGGCCAGGAGGCCCTCCGGCTGCGCGGCTACTACCCACCCTATCAGTTTCGCGCCGCTCTGGAATATGTGGCCGATGGCCACTACGACGAGGAAAGCTTTCGCGACTTCCTGGCGCGGGGCGACAACCGGCGGGTCTTCGATGCCGAAGACCTGAATGAGGAGGACTTCTTCATCGCGCCGCCCTACAACCTGGACCGTTCCCGGCGTCCCGGGGAGCGACCCCTGGTGGTGTTCTTCGAACAGGGTGATTGTCATGCCTGCGACGTGCTCCATGGCCAGTTACTCCAGGCCCCATCCATCCGCACCCTCGTGCAGGAACTGGACGCCGTCCAACTCGACCTCCAGAGTGAGGTTCCCGTGGTGACCCCGAATGGCCGGCGGATGCGGGCGCGGGACTGGGCGGCGGAACTGGGCCTGTTCCATGTCCCCACCCTGATCTTCTTCGACGAGCAGGGGCGTGAGGTGTTGCGACTGGACTCCCTGGTCCGCTTTTACCGCCTTGATCAGGTCCTGCGCTACGTCTCCAGTCGTGCTTACCGGGATCTGAGCTATCCACGGTGGCGTGTAACTCAGTCTGATTAACCTCCCACTATAGCGCACCCAAGTCCAGAGTCCCGGGGTCATGAGGTCCGCCCAGCCGGGCGGCGGTGTCAGGCCATTTGGCTGCGGGGGAGGGGCAGCCGGCGCAAAACGGATTTGTGCGCCGCAGCATTTCAGGCTATGGTGGAGTACTATCACCGTGACCCCGCCCGGCGGATGTCGCCTTGTTGAATCCTGAGTGCGTCACAACCGCCACCAATGAGGCCTGGAGTTAGCAGACGCTGGCGACGTCAGCAAAGCGTCATGTTTTCACGGCATCCTTGCGTTATGACATCGCCGTGACACCGGTCCGGTGTGCCCTTCCCGTGCCGGTCCCCCGCGGGCCGAAAGTGGTACTCCAAGGAATTTTCGATGCAGATCAGTCTTTATGTCGCCGGTGCCGGTGTCGGCACGGGTAAGTCCGTCGTGGCCTTGGGCCTGATGGAAATGCTCTCCGCCATCAACCGCAAGATCGGTTTCTTCCGCACCATCGTCCAGAGTTCGTCCCAGGACGATGCGCAGATCGCCCTCATGCGCCAGCGCTACAACCTGCCCTTCGCCCCCGAGATGCTCTATGGCTGCACCGCCGATGAGGCCAAGCACCTGCTCGGCAGTGGCCAGTACGAGGAACTGATCAAACGGATCCTTGCCAAGTTCAAGGCCCTGGAGGAAAAGTGCGACCTGGTGGTGTGCGCCGGCACGGACTATGACGGCCTGGTCCCCTCCCTGGAGTTCGACTTCAACGCCGATCTGGCCAACAACCTGGGCTGTCTGCTGATCGTCGTGGTGAAGGGCTTCAAGCAGGATCCCGAGGAGATCCTCGATGCCGTGCGTCTCGCCCAGGAGTCCCTGCAGGACCGCGGCAGCGAGGTCTGGGCGACGGTGATCAATGGGGTGGCGGCGGAACAGGCGATTTCTTTGCGTGCGCGGGTGCGCGCCGCCTTGCCCGATTCCTCGGTCTACGTCCTCCCCGAACATCCCTTGCTGGGCCAGCCCACCATCGGCGAGATCGCCCACACCCTGGGGGCGCAGCCCCTCTATGGCGACGCGGATGCCCTTAATCAGGTGGTGTCGCACTATAAGATCGCCGCCATGCAGGTCCCCGACTTTCTCAACCACCTGGAGGATGGCTCGCTCATCATCACCCCGGGGGACCGTTCCGACATCATCCTCGCCAGCCTGGTGGCGGACGCCTCCACCACCTTCCCCCGGGTGGCCGGTCTGCTCCTCACCGGCGGCCTGGACATGGGGGAGAATCTGCGCAAGCTCATGGGGGGCCTGCGCCGCGCCAAGGTGCCCATTCTTAGCGTGGACACCGACACCTACCGCACGGTGATGGACCTGACCAAGGTCCACGCCAGTATCCTGCCCACGGACCATCGCAAGATTGCCGCCGCCATCGGCCTCTTCGAGACCAATGTCATGAACGAGATGCCCCAGCGGCCCCCGGAGCGGCACCTGGAGCGGCGCACCCCGCTGATGTTCGAGTATGAGCTCTTCCGTCGCGCCAAGACCCAGCGCCGCCACATCGTCCTGCCGGAAGGGGAGGAGGAGCGCATCCTGCGCGCCGCCGAGATCCTGGTCCTGCGCGACGTGGTCGATCTCACCCTGCTCGGCGACCCGGACAAGATCGGCCGCCGGGTGCGGGAACTGGGCCTCAAGCTCAATGGCATCCGCATCCTCGACCCCGTCACCGCCCCGGAGCGGGAGCGCTACGGGCGGACCTACTTTGAACTGCGCCGGCACAAAGGGAT
>JAGVUH010000149.1 GCA_019136395.1 Gammaproteobacteria bacterium | reverse complement strand
GCGTGAGCCAATGAAAAATCAATCAGAAATAACTTGAAGTTAAGTGACCTAATGCCGCCCGTCAAGACGTCCTAGCGCTTTCTAATGCCTAACAAGCGTTGGCTCTTTGAGCGACTTTTCTTTTTTTGGAGAGATGGGCTGTACTTGGTCTGGAAGATCGGTCTGGCGATGCCCGGCAGGGCGGCCCGATCGCGGCTGCGGGTGCTAGCGCTTGCGCGTCTAGGTGGGAGACGAGCTACTCAATAACCACTGGAGCTTGGATTCTGGCCATGATACGCACGGACCCACCATAGGTCGGGCAGGTCTCTATCTGGATACCCAAGACCCGTTTGAGGCGTTGCGCCCAACTCATCGCGGGAGGCCATTCTGCAAGTAGAGGTTGACTCATGCTCTGAGCATAGTGCCCAAACCGACGATGAAATCAGAAGGGCTTGGAGCGGAGATGCGCGTTGTGGTCTCTGAACAGCCATTAGCCGATTGCCTTGCGCTCTAAGCGCCGAAGTCAATGACCGCTTCATGATCCACAGCCGACGGCCCTAGACAAGGTGTCTATGTCCGAACTTGGAACTAAAGGGTCACAACAAACAGCTTGATGAGCGTTCGCTATCAGTGAAGATGACAATAGGCATCGATTCATCCTTTTGCACAGGGTCGCTCAGCTGTTATGTGTAGCAGGTTATTCAAGTTATGGATGTTACAGCGAAAGTCCGGCAGGCTGCCAGGTCTACGGCCTCCAATGTAAAGGTGACAACTGCGCGCTGAGCACTAGGCAAAACAGGGTGGAGACACTACCTTTGATCCAGTGGCCTCCCGGGTGGAGGCTGGATCCCGCTTCATCCCAACCCCTGCCAAGAGGATCTTCCGATCATGAACTGGAAAGAACAACTCGATAAGGCCGTGGCCGCCGTCAAGGAGGCCGCCTCCAGCGAGAAGGCCCAGGAACTCGCCGCCAAGGCCAAGGCCACCGCGGCGGTGGTGGTGGACAAGGTCAAGAGCGGCGCCGTCGATGCCGCCGATGCCCTGGTGGAGGCCAACCGCGACCCCTCCGCCCTGCGGGTGCAATTCCTGAACGCCGATCTCAGCATCCTCTCCCCCGCCGAGGGGATCTCCATCAGCCGCCCCGATGCCGCGACCCTGGTGGTCGCCGATGGCCAGGGTAACGGCCTGGTGATCAACGCCGCCGCCGATCCGGCCTACGTCGCCGAGATGATCGGCTCGGTCACCCGGTTGAACGGCAATACCTTCGATCTGGGCACCGAGGATGGCGTCAACGTCGTCGTGACCAAGTTCTGAACTGCCGCACGTCCCGCCTGAGTGCACCCGCGCCGGATAATCCGATGCTTTTGCGCGGGCCACGCCCAGTTCAGCGGCCTTCGTCTCTAATTCCCACCTAACCGAGGGAATTGCAAAAGGGGCCTGATGGCCCCTTTTTTCACCGCTGAAGATTTATGGCTGGCGATCAGGCCTGATCGATGGCCTTCATGCTCAGGCGGATGCGGCCCTGCTTGTCCACCTCCAGGACCTTGACGCGGACGACGTCACCCTCGGCCAGCTTGTCGCTGACGTTCTGGACGCGCTCATCACTGATCTGGGAGATGTGCACCAGGCCATCGCGGCCGGGGAGGATGGTGACAAAGGCGCCGAAGTCCATGAGCCGCGCCACCCGGCCCTCGTAGATCGCGCCCACCTCGACGTCGGCGGTGATGAGGGCGATGCGGCGCTTGGCCTCCTCGCCGGCGCTCTTGACCACAGAGAAGATCTTCACCAGGCCGTTGTCGTTGATGTCGATGGTGGCCCCGGTCTCCTCGGTGATGGCGCGGATCACGGAGCCGCCCTTGCCGATGACGTCACGGATCTTCTCCGGGTGGATCTTGAACTCGATGATGCGCGGGGCATGCTCCGACATCTCGGCGCGGTGGGCGCCGATGACCTTGTTCATCTCGCCGAGGATGTGCAGCCGACCCTCCTTGGCCTGGGCCAGGGCCTGCTTCATGATCTCCTTGGTGATGCCCTCGATCTTGATGTCCATCTGCAGGGCGTTGATGCCCTCGGCGGTACCGGCGACCTTGAAGTCCATGTCGCCCAGATGATCCTCGTCGCCCATGATGTCGGTGAGGACGGCGAAGCGCTCACCCTCCTTGATCAGCCCCATGGCGACGCCGGCCACGGCGCCCTTGATGGGCACGCCGGCGTCCATCAGCGACAGGCTGGTGCCACAGACGCTGGCCATGGAGCTGGAGCCGTTGGACTCGGTGATCTCGGATACCACGCGCACCGAGTAGGGGAACTCGTCGATGCTGGGCATGCAGGCGAGGATGCCACGCTTGGCCAGGCGCCCGTGGCCGATCTCCCGGCGCTTGGGGCTGCCGATGCGGCCGATCTCGCCGACGCAGAAGGGCGGGAAGTTGTAGTGGAGCATGAAGGGCTCCCGACGCTCCCCCTCCAGCGCGTCGATAATCTGGGAGTCGCGCTCGGTGCCCAGGGTGGTGACCACCAGGGCCTGGGTCTCGCCGCGGGTGAAGAGGGCGGAGCCGTGGGTACGCGGCAGGACGCCCGTGCGGATGGTAATGGGGCGGACGGTGCGGGTATCGCGGCCGTCGATGCGCGGCTCGCCGGCCAGGATGCGGCCGCGGACGATCTGGCTCTCCAGCCGTTCGATGGCGCCGTAGACCTGGGGTTGGGTCCAGGTGGTGCCCTCGCCGCTCAGCTCGGCGTAGAGCTCGGTGCGGATGGCATCCAGGGCCTCGTAGCGGGCCATCTTTTCCTTGATGCGATAGGCCGCGCCCAGGCGCTCGGCGGCGATGGCCTCGACGGCGGCGGCCAGGGCCGGGTTGGTCTCGGCCGGGGTCCAGGCCAGGGGCTTCTTGTTGACCTCGGCGGCCAGTTCGCGAATGGCCTGGATGGCCACCTGCATCTGCTCATGGCCAAAGAGCACGGCGCCGAGCATGACCTCCTCCGACAGGCCCCGGGCCTCGGACTCGACCATCAGGACGGCGTGCTCGGTCCCGGCGACGATCAGGTCCAGATCGCTGTCGGGGCCCAGGCCGACCACGGCGGGATTGAGGAGGTATTCGCCGTTCTTGTAGCCCACCCGCGCGGCGGCGATGGGGCCGTTGAAGGGCGCGCCGGAGATGGCCAGGGCGGCCGAGGCGCCGATCATGGCCGGCACCTCCGGGTTGACGGCGGGATTGAGGGACTTGACCGTGGCGATGATCTGCACCTCGCGGCCGAAGCCATCGGCGAAGAGGGGGCGGATGGGCCGGTCGATGAGGCGCGAGGTCAGGATCTCGTTCTCGCTCGGGCGCCCCTCGCGGCGGAAGAAGCCGCCGGGGATGCGGCCCGCGGCGTAGGTCTTCTCCTGATAGTCCACGGTCAGGGGCAGGAAGTCCTTGATCTCGGTGGCGCGTTTGTCGATGACCACGGTCACCAGGACCACGGTGTCGTCGACGTTGATCAGCACGGCGCCATCGGCCTGGCGGGCGATCTCGCCCGTCTCCAGGGTCACGGTCTGGGCGCCGAATTGGAAGGTCTTTTTGATGGGAGTCACTGGGGGTTCCTCGGGGCTGGTGCAGGCCGGGACGCAGGGCCCGGATGGAGCGGCCTGAAGGCGCCGGCGCAGAGCGGGCCAACGCCAAACGGGTTGCCGCCGGGCGGCACCCGGGGGGCTGGCCCCCGGTGGCGCGCCGAGCAAGGAGAAGAACATCCCCCCGCGCCAGCGCGGGGGGTGCGAGAGACGGCAGGCCCGACGCGGGCGATCCCGGCGCCGGAACGAAGCCCTGACAAGCGAATCAGCGACGCAGACCCAGGCGACCGATCAGCGCGCGATAGCGGTCCAGGTCCTTGCCCTTGAGGTAGTCCAGCAGTTTGCGGCGGGAATTCACCATCCGCACCAGGCCGCGGCG
>JAGVUH010000025.1 GCA_019136395.1 Gammaproteobacteria bacterium | reverse complement strand
CGGCAATTGGGCGATGAACTCGGGCAGACGGGCGCGCGTCAGCTGCTTGCTCAACACCTTGTGCCCCGCCGCGTCGGCACCAAACAGGTGAAAACTGCGCTTGGCCAGGTCGATGCCAACAAACGTGATTGCCAGCTCTTTGCTAAGCTCTGTCATTGGTCTGCTCCGCTACCTCGACTGAAGATGCTGGAGAGGTTGGCCACGATCAGACCCCACTCCCGACCAACCGCACGCGGGTGGTCTCTGGCACAGGAATCGAGTGGACCTGGACTTCCGTCGAGATAACCAGGGTGGAAAGGCCCTGAAAAGCCCGGCAACCTCGGGTGGTCGCGAACAGATGGCATCCCCTTCACGCTCAATGAGGGCCAGGGCGATATCCCCGAGAAGGGGCCAGGGCGCGCACCCTGGCGATGGCCACCCCGCGGATGCGCAGTTCTTGGCCCAGGCGCGGGCGGATGGGGGAGAAGTCCGAGTGATAGGCGCACAGCCAATAGCGGGCGACATGCTGGCGCAACTCCCGTAGCAGTAGCTGACCCTCGACCTCGGCCCAGACCAGGTCGCCGGGCCGGGGAGGTAAGCCGAGGTGGATTGCCAACAGGTCGCCTTAACGGATGCCGGGATGGTGGAGGGCCTCGTCGGGCACGGTGACGAAGCGGGTGGCGGCCGGGTCGGGGATCAGGTAGCGGTTCAGGTCCAGGGTGCCTTCGGCGTACTCCTCCGCCGGGGAGGGGAAGCCGGCCTGGACCGTGTGCGCGAAGAGGGGCAAGGCGCAGGGGGGTGGGAGCGGCCCGGGGGCGGCGCCAGGGCGGTTGGACATGGCCCGGTTAGGCGCTAAGCTAGCATCTAGGAGCATGGGCAGGGACCGCGGGTGGGAGTAGAGATTGTTACTGGATTCAAATTATAGGGCAGCGGCCCGCCGGGTTTTGGCGCGCGGTGCCGACTGGGCCCCTTCAGAGGAGACAGGTGCATGCATTACGACATCACGCCGGACACGGTGGCGCAGGTCATCTATCAGAAGGCCATTTGTCCGACGGGCGTTCCCCAGGATGCCGTCAAGGAGTGGATGGATATAACCAGTGGCCTGGCGTGCGCCCTGGCCAACTGGCAACGGCTGGCCCCGGGGCGGCCGGGGTATGAGGCCCAGACGGAGGCCCTGACCACGGCCCTGCTCAAGGCCGATAACATCATGCGCTGCCTGGCCCGAGTCGCTTAGCAGCCCGGGTAGTGGCCCGCGTGGTCCAGACCTACTCGGCCTGGGCATGCGGGGTGATTAGACCCCGGCGGTCCGACAGCCGCTGTCCGACGGGTATGGCGGGCCAGGGAGATGACCACCACCCAGGTTCAAGTTGGGACTATGAGCCCCGCGGGGCACCAATGGGCCGGTGGCGGGCTAGCAAATGCAAGCGTCGGGCAGGCCTGTCCCCGCGTACGCAGCTCTGCGCGGTAGGGGTAAACTTTGGTGCCAAGGGCCTGGCGCGGAGTATCTGGCGATGTGGAAAGTGATGGCGGGGAGCGGGGGCAAGATGCCAGCGCCGCGCCTGGTTCAGGGTGTTGAGCGCTTGGGGGCGACACTTACGGAAGCGGAATTGTTCGCGCGTTTCATGCGTGAGTTCGCCGCCGACGAGGCAAGCGCCCTCTTCGTCGATGCCAAGGGTGAATCCCTGATCATTGACAGAGGGCTGTTCACCGACCTGCGCGGGAATTGGAAGATACAGAAAGGCGAGCGTGCGACTTGGCTGTTGTATACCGCGGTAAACATCAGGCAGCCAGACGAGATCTGGCTGGAGCCAGGACGGTCTGGCGGGGAGGATAAACGCTACTACCTCAGCCGGTTCGTAGTCGGACGACGCGGCTTGCTGGCTTGCGTGGCCGTATTTGCGCGTAAGCCGGGGATGACGGGCGCCTGGTCAGGGGTGACGAACTACGCTACCACCCGCGAAGACGATTATCTCGCGACCAAGCGCGGCAGGGAGGGGTGGGAGCTAAAGCATGGAAGGTGGGAGCGCTAGGGGGGCGTCCCTAGCGTCCAAGCGCGCGGCTGGTAGCTCACGTCCCGAGGTCGTCGCACGCTATGACAACTTCAGCGTACCCACTGTGGGGCGCAATTGCAACCCGAGGATGATTGGCGCCAGGAGGTGCTGAGGTGTTGTACGGCGTGGCGGAGCTGGCGGCCCGGGGGGGAACCGGGGCCTGTGGCGCGACCCAGAGCCGATGGCGCTCTGGGATTACAGGCATTAGGCGGTTGAAACATTCAGGACGGCCGAGACCAGCCAAACCAAGGGCAGGACATCACTGGAAACGGGAACCCCTCCCCGTGGTGTGAGGGTAATGCGGGAGCGCGACGATGAGCGACTTGTTCGATTCGGGTGAAATAACCGATCAACTACCCCTGCTCGCGGAAGATCCACAGGACCCCAAGGGGCTGCCCCGTCTGCTCCAGTTCGAGGATTGTGCTTCGGCGATCAATGGCCTCTTTCAGCAGGCCCTGACCGCCACGGGGGCTAAAGCCTTTGACGAGTTCCTCAATTTTGTTCGCAACTTCAGTCAACTGTCGGTCTACAACGCCATGTTGGTCCGGGTGCAGCGACCCGGGGCGGTGGCAGTGGCTACCCGGCGTAAATGGCTATCACTCGGTCGTGTTGTGATGGCGGATGCGCTCCCGATCGTGATCCTGCAACCCTTCGGGCCGGTCCTGTTCGTTTATGAGTTTGCTGACACCGTGGGGCCGGCGATCCCTGGTGAGAATGCTTCCTGTCTGTTCGCGGACGGCAAGCTCAATCAGGTTATCTACGACCGGACCCGGGCCGCGGCCGAGAAGTACGGCATCAAGGTGACCGAGACGGACCAATACGGCCCCAATCTGGCGGGCACGGCGGCCGGGATCGCCCTCAGGCCTGAGTGGGATCATACCCAGAAGGTACTGCCCTACCGGGTGAAGCTGAACGCCAGGCATGACCTGCCGTCTCGGTTCGCGACCCTGGCCCATGAACTGGGGCATGTCTATTGCGGCCATGTGGGCCCGGACCGGAAGGGACGCTGGCCGGATCGCCGGTCCTTGCCAACGGCACTGTGCGAAGCCGAGGCCGAGGCGGTCGCCTGGCTGGTTTGTCAGCGCAATGGCGTTCAGGCACGGTCGCGGGAGTACCTGAGTTCGCTCATCGCCCAGGTGGATGTGCAGGAAGTCAACATGTATGCCATTTTTGAGGCGGCAAACCGGGTGGAGTCCCGGACCCCAGCCGCCTGAGGGGCAACCGCGATGTGGGTGATATGCCGGCGAGCAACCAGCGAGAGTAGGAGCGGGCTATGCCCCCCTTGTCAGTCCGGCCAAAGCCAAATCGAAGTAAACTAGGCCGAAGAGGAATAAGTCACTACGCTGGTGCTCCTTGGGCGGGATACACACCCACCGCGGGAGCGGGACATTAGGGACACCACCATAGGCGCAACCGTGATTAGCAGCTACCACGCCAAGTACTACGCGCATGAACTGACACGCATGACCTGCGGGGATGGTGTGGAGCGCCTGTCAACGTCCTTGTTCGACGCCAGCGTCGATCTCAACCCCCACCAGATCGAGGCGGCGCTGTTCGCGCTGGGTTCCCCGCTTTCCAAAGGCGTGGTGTTGGCCGATGAGGTCGGCCTGGGAAAGACCATCGAAGCGGGCTTGGTGCTCTGTCAGTATTGGGCTGAACGCCGACGGCGCTTGATCGTCATCTGCCCCGCCGCCCTGCGTCGACAATGGGCCGCTGAGTTGGCGGAGAAGTTCAACTTACCCGTGTTGATTCTGGACGCCCAAGCCGTCCGCCAACTGCGCAAAGAAGGAACTGTCCGGCCTTTTGAGCAGCGGGCCGTCGTCATTCTTTCCTATCACTACGCCAACCGGGTTGAAGATGACCTGCGCGCGGTGCCCTGGGACCTGGTCGTCATGGACGAGGCGCACAAACTCCGCAACGCCCACCAGCCGAGTAACCGCATGGGGCAGACCTTGCGGCGTACCTTCGACGGCCGCCGCAAGCTGCTGCTGACGGCGACCCCCCTCCAGAACAGCCTGATGGAACTGTATGGGCTCGCCAGCCTGATCGATGAGCATCAATTTGGCGACGACAAGGCGTTTCGCAAGCAGTACATGCAGGCCGGCGCCAATCTCGCCGATTTGCGCGACCGCCTGACGGGCTTCGTCAAACGCACCTTGCGCAAGCAGGTCCTGGAGTATGTCCGCTACACCGAGCGGCGGGCCATCACCCAGCCCTTTACTCCCAGCGACGACGAGCAAAGGCTTTACGAGGCCCTCTCCGCCTTCATGCTGCGTGAAGATGTCTTCGCCTTGCCCAAGAGTCAGCGCCACCTGACGACCCTCATCCTCCGCAAACTGCTGGCTTCCAGTTCGCCCGCGGTGGCCGGCACCCTGGCACGGATCCACAGCCGGTTGATTGCCCTGCGCGAGGGCCGGCGACCGCCGGGCAATGTCATTGACGAGTTGGTGGACGAAGACGACCTCGACGACGACTACCGAGAGGCCCTGGAAGATGCCGAGGATGCGCCCGGGGAGGAGGACCCGACCACCGATCTAGGGCGTTTGGACGCGGAGATCGCCGAACTGGCGCAGTACACCGACTGGGCCAAGGCCATCAAGACCGATGGTAAGACGACTCAGCTCCTGACCGCCCTTGATCTTGGCTTTCAGGCCATGGCGCAGACGGGTGCCGCGCGCAAGGCCCTTATATTTACCGAATCGCGCCGTACCCAAAGTTACCTGCGCGATTTCCTGGCGGCTCATGGCTACGCTGACAAACTGGTCACCTTCAACGGCTCCAACACCGACCCAGAGTCCACGGCCATCTACCAGGGCTGGGTGGCCGCGAACCAGGGTACGGACAGGGTCACCGGCTCTCGGCCCGTTGACCGGCGTACGGCTCTCATTGACTATTTCCGTGATGACGCCGAAATCATGATCGCCACTGAGGCCGCAGCCGAAGGCGTCAACCTGCAATTTTGTTCCCTGGTCATCAACTACGACCTGCCCTGGAACCCCCAGCGGATCGAGCAACGCATCGGCCGCTGCCACCGCTATGGCCAGAAGCACGACGTGGTCGTGGTCAACTTCGTCAACACCCGCAACCAGGCCGACCAGCGCGTCCTGGAGCTGCTGACGGACAAATTCCGCCTGTTCGATGGTGTCTTTGGCGCCTCCGACGAAGTCCTCGGCCGGATCGAAAGCGGCATCGACTTTGAGAACCGCATCCTGGCCATTTACCAATCCTGCCGCACCGAGGCCGAGATTGAACGGGCTTTTGCCGCTCTCCAGCAGGAACTGGAGGCCGACATCGCCGCGCGGATGGATGAGACCCGGCAACTGCTCATCGAGCACTTCGACGAGGACATCCATGATCTGCTCCGCATCCAGCTTGACCGTGCCCGCGAGCGCCTTGACCACGTCGGCCGCCTATTTTGGGCGCTGACCCGTTACGTATTGGCGGACCGCGCCACGTTCGATGACGCAGCCCCACGATTAACGCTGCGGAACCCCCCAGCGCCCGCCATCCCAGGCGGTGGCTACCGGTTAATCCGGGACGCTTCCAACATCCCCGAAGATGGCACCGAACACGTCTACCGGCTGACCCACCCCCTGGGCGAGCATGTTTTAGCCGCTGGCAAGGCCGCCGACACGCCGATTGCCGAGGTGGCCTTCGACATCAGCGGTCACCCCACCAAACTCTCGGTGGTGGAGGCCCTGAAGGGCACGCGCGGCTGGCTGGCCCTGGACCTGCTCAGTGTCGAGTCTTTGCAACGCGAGGAACACCTGGTTTTCAGCGCGTTGACGGATGCTGGCACGCCGATTGACCAGGAAACCTGCGAGAAACTGTTCAATTGTCGCGCGGCCGATGCGCCAAGGCCGACCAGGGACCCGGCCGTGCCCCCTGCCCTCGATGCCAATGCCCGGCGCCATTGCGAGGCCATCATCAGCCGTATCGTGGAAGCCAACAACCGTTTCTTCCAGGACGAGCGCGAGAAGCTGGAGAAGTGGGCCGAGGACAAGATCCTCGCCGCCGAGCAATCCCTCCAGGACACCAAGGCCAAGCTGCGTGCCCTCAAGCGCGAGTCACGTGCTCGCATGGCAAGGACATGGCACTCTCTCCAAGGAGGAAGGGGGTTCCAGGATAACGACGGGGTGCGACAGAGTGGGTCGCGTGTTCGTGAGTCGAAGCGGACGCCCTTCGCCGCCAAGGCGGTCATGATGGCGCACGAGCTGGGGGTACGGGTCATCGGCGAGGCGGAACTGATCGCCCTGGCGGCGGGTGGCCCTGCGACCTGATCTGTCGCTACCCTCGGTTAAGCTGACCCCATGACGACGCCGACAGGAGAGGAATGGATGCCCTATGCCCGCCGCACGCCTTCCCGGGACTACACCCCCTACTGGAACTACTGGTCCGAGGACAGCGCCGTCAAGCGCTGGACGCGGGAGCTGACCCAGGCCGCCGCCCACCCCGGCGACCGTGAGCGCTGGGCGCTCACCGGGCAGGCGGTGGTGGTGGAGCATGAGGACCTGGAGGTCATGGACGGCGTGCTGCATTGTGTGGCCAACATGGCGGGTCTGGCCTATCGGCGCGTGCCGGTGGCGGAGGTGGTCAGCGACTTCCCCGCCTGGGTGGAGGCCCTGCCGGAAGACACGCCCACGCTGGTTTATCTGGAGGCGGGCTTGTGGATCGGTCCCGCCCTGGAGGACGACGCGGACCAGCAGGGCTTCCCCCGCGCCCTCGGTCATGACGAACTGGCGGCCGCCGCCTTCCGCCAGGCCCTGCGCGGCTTTCTGGCGGCCGGGCTGCCCCAGGCGCCCCTGGTGCTGGTCATTGCCCTCAAGTCGGTCGGCCACCTGGACCCCCAGTTGCGCCACCAGGGGTGCTTTGACCGGCGCCTGGCCCTACCCCACCTGGGCAACGAGGACCTGGCCCGGGCCTTCGTCAACGAGCTAGGGCCAAGCCTGTTCGACCCCAGCGTGACCGCGGACCTCAACCATCTGGGCGCCCTGGTGCGCTACGAATTCGCCGACCACCGGCGCCGCAGTCTGTTGCACCAGGCTCTGCGCCGCTTGCAGTGGCGCGAGGGGCGTCCGGCCAGCTTCCAGGATCTGTTGCTGTTCGCCACCTATGGCACCGCGGATCAGGAGTTGCCCCCGGCGACCCAGGCGCCGCGGCGCTTGCCCGCCATCCACGAGGGCGGGCATGCCCTGGTAGCCGCCCTCGACGGTCCCCGGGGGACGATCCCGGTCTATGTCAGCGCCCGGCCACGCAATGACAACGCCGGCATCGTGGTGCCCCCCTATGACGGGGTGGCGGAGGGCGAGGAGCACACCTATGCCGATGTCGTGCACCGCATCCGCATCGGCCTCGCCGGACGGGCGGCGGAGCAGCTGGTGCTCGGGGCGGACCAGGTCAGCGCCACCGGGGCGCGGAGCGATCTGTTGCGCGTCTACGCCCTTGCCTGCGATCTGTTCGTCGCCAATGGTCACTCGCCCGATCTGAGCAGCGAGGCCGCCGTCGCCAGCAACCTGGCGATCCTGCACGGTCAGGTGGCGGAGGCGGACCTGGCCCGAGCGGAGGCGCTGTGCCGAGAGTTCTTGCAGACCCAGTATCTGGCGGTGTTGGCCTTGCTGCGCCAGCATCACGCGGTGCTCGACCGGCTCATCGCGGCCCTTATGGCACGGGGCGTGTTGTTCCAGGATGACGTGCGGCAGCTGTTGCAACCGGAGACTTGAACCTGAGCGGCGACTGGCCGGTGGATGCCACCAGGGGAAAGACTGCCGCCAGGGTGTTGAGATCGCGCTGGACGGTGCGGAGGGTGACCGCGAGGCCCATGGCGTCGAGTTCGTCCCTGAGGCGGGCGGAGTTCAGCCGCGGATGGCGGGGCAACCGGCGCAGCAGGGTGTCGATCATGGGCGGCTCCCGGGTAGGCGGCAGGGTGAGCGGGACGGGTAGCCAGGGATCCTAGCCATAGACCCGGCTGGCCCCGGGGTGCGCCCTGGTGACCAGCCCCGGCCGGGCGTGCGCCTCACCGGGAGGGGTGGAGGGGCGCCCCCGGGTGCGGACCGGGACCCCGGGCGCGCCGCCCGGGACACCAAAGCCCTTGGCCATCAGCAGGGCGGCGATGCGTTGGTTCTCGGCTTGCCAGGCCCGCGACGCGCAAGGGGTCGCCGCCGGGTCGTCGCGGTCCGGGTCCGGCCCATGGAGGGCGGGCAGGCACTCCCGCTCACCGTTGGCGCGCAGCCGGCGGTGCTCGTCGCCGCTGACGGGGTGATGGGCGTAATCGTCGCGGTAGTCGCCCTGCTCATCGGCGCCGAACAGGTACCCGATGCTCCAGCCGGACTGGCTGAGCTGGCCCCGGCGGCGCTGGGCGAGGTCCGCCGGCGGGAGCTGGATGCCCCCATGGGCGAAGCGTTGATTGAGATGGGCGGCGATTCTGGACAGGCAAGGCATGGTCGTTCCGGGAGGTCGGGTGACGGCAGGGACCAGGGTGGCGGCGGGATGCGACAGGATGGGACGGAGGGCGTGAAGCCCCTGGTTGCTTCAGGGCACGCAGGGCAAGGCCAGCGGCGTGACCAGCTCCCAGGTATTGGGCTCCGGATCAGTGGCCAGCTGCCAGCGTTGCCAGAACGGGTCCTCGGCCTGGCAGCCGAGATCCTCGTCCTCCCGGCACATGGACAGCGCGCCGTGGCGGGAATTCCGCGACCAGGCCAGGTGGTGGCTGCTGAGGACCAGCGCGCGTTCGTGGTTCATGGTCCCTCCAGGTCATCGGATCCCCACGGCGCGGCGGGTAGGGCAGGGCAGGCGTCCACCGGCTGACGGGTAATGAGGGGCGCTCCGTCGCGCCAGCACCGGTCGCGACGCCACGCTACCCTGCGGGCTGGCTAGCCCACCGGGTGCGCTTCGGCTATGCTGCGGTCAGCTTGAATCATCCACCGGCCAACCCCCTGGCGAACGGAGCACGCAGATGGCACCGATGACGGACTCCGGGCACGACTGGCCCACTGGCTTCATGTTGATCCAGGGCAACCGCCTGGAGGCCCTGCGCAGCCTGCTCACCACCTGGCTGCGCCGCCACCCGCTGCTACCGCTGGAAAACGAGGTCATCCTGGTGCAGAGCAACGGCATCGGTCAATGGCTGAAGCTCGCGCTGGCCGCGTTGCCGGATGACGATCTGGCGGGGGCAACGCCACCCGCTGCGGCGGGTGGCGGCTGCGGCATCGCCGCGGCGGTGGACCTGATGCTGCCCGGGCGCTTTCTGTGGCAGGCCTACCGCGCCCTGCTCGGCGACCTCCCCGATACCTCCGCCTATGACAAGGCCCCCCTGGGTTGGCGCCTCTACCGGCTGCTCGGCGATCTGGACGCCCTTGCGGCCACCCCGCGGGAGCAGGCCTGGCTTGCCCCGCTGCGCGGCTTCCTGGCGGCTGACGGCGATGCGCGCCGCCGCCAGCAGCTGGCGGAACGCCTGGCCGATCTTTACGACCAGTACCAGGTCTACCGCGCCGATTGGCTTGCCGCCTGGCAAGCGGGTGAAGACCTGCTGATCCGGCCCGACGGGACGCGTCTGGCGCTGCCGGAAGGCCAGCGCTGGCAACCGCTGCTCTGGCGCCACATCCAGCAGGACCTGGCCGCCGCGGTGCCGCGCGCGGGCGCGACCGCTGACCCCGACCACCGTGGCCGTGAGCTCAGCCGTGCCGACATCCATACCCGTTTCCTGGCCCGGGCCCGGGCCCTGACCCCGGGGTCACGCCCCGCGGGCGTGCCGCGGCGGGTGGTGGTCTTCGGCATTTCCTCCCTGCCCCGCCAGACCATCGAGGCCCTTGAGGCCCTCGCCCCGGTCTGCCAGGTCATGCTCCTGGTGCACAACCCGAGCCAGCACTACTGGGGCGATATCGTGGCCGGCCGCGAACTGTTTCGCCAGGCCTACCGGCGCACGCCGGGGCGAAAAGTCCCGGCGGACCTCGACGAGAACGCGCTGCACCTGCACGGCCACCCGCTGCTGGCCGCCTGGGGCAAGCAGGGCCGCGACTACATCCGCCTGCTGGACGAGCACGACGACCGCAGCCAGTATGAAGCGCACTTCGCGGCCCAGCGTCTCCAGATCGACCTCTTTGAATCCCCCGGCGACGCCACCCTGCTGCAACAGCTCCAGGACGACATCCTCGCGCTGCGCCCGCTGCCCGAACGGCGCGCCCTGGGGACCACGATCGACCCCTGCCGTGACCGCAGCCTGGAATTTATCATCGCCCACGGCCCCCAGCGCGAGGTGGAGATCCTGCATGACCAGCTCCTCGCCGCCTTCGCCGCGGCCGAGCGCGCCGGTACGCCGCTGCCACCGCGCGACATTCTGGTCATGGTGCCGGACATTGCCGTCTACGCCCCGCACATCGCGGCGGTGTTCGGCCGGCTGCCCGGGGACGACCCGCGCCGCATCCCCTATCACATCACCGATCAGGGCGAGCGCCAGCGCAACCCGCTGGTGGTCGGTCTGGAGATCCTCCTCAATCTGCCACAGGCCCGCCTGTCCGTCAGCGAGCTGCTGGACCTGCTCGACATCCCGGCGGTGCGCGCGCGTTTCGGCCTGGCGGAGGAGGCGCTGCCGCGGCTGCGCGACTGGGTCGACGGCGCCAATATCCGCTGGGGTCTCGACGCCGGGCAGCGCGCCGGCCTCGGCCTGCCCGCGGGCCTGGAGCAGAACAGCTGGCGGTTTGGCCTGCAGCGCATGCTGCTCGGCTTCGCCAGCGATGACAGCGGCCCCTGGCAGGGGGTGGAGCCCTATGCGGAGGTCGGCGGCCTGGAGGCGGCCCTGGTCGGCCGGCTCGACGCCCTGCTGGAGACGCTCGGCCACTACTGGGCCGCGCTCCGGGCGCCGCGCCCGGCCGCGGACTGGGTCGCGCTCATCGCCGGCCTGCTCGACGATTGTTTCAGCGCGGCGAACGATGCCGACGAGCTGACCCTGGCGCGACTGCGCGAGGCCCTGGAACAGTGGCAGGCGGACGCGGCCCGCGGCGGGCTCGACGCCGAGCCGCTGCCGCTGGAGGTGGTGCGCGGCACCCTGCTCGCCGGGCTCGATGAGCCCACCCTGACCCAGCGCTTCCTCGCCGGCGCGGTCAACTTCGCCACCCTGATGCCGATGCGGGCGATCCCCTTCCGCCAGATCTGGCTCTTGGGCATGAACGACGGCGACTACCCGCGCCGCCGGCGCCCGGCCGACTTCGACCTGATGGCCAACGACTACCGTCCGGGTGACCGCTCCCGACGGGAGGACGACCGCTATCTGTTCCTCGAAGCGCTGCTGTCGGCTCGCGAGAAACTGGTCATCAGCTGGGTCGGGCGCAGCATCCGCGACAACGCCGAGCGCCCGCCCTCGGTGCTGGTCGGACAACTGCGCGATCACCTCGCCGCCGGCTGGCGGCAGGAGGCGGCCGACCCTGACGGTCAGGCCCTGGTCGCGGCCCTGACCACCCTGCATCCGCTGCAGCCCTTCAGCCGGCGTTACTTCGAACCCGACCGCCCCCCCCGGTTGTTCACCTACGCCCACGAATGGCGGGTGTCGCACGGTGCGGCGGCCCCGGACGGGGCGGCGTCCACGGGCACGACGGGCGACACCACTCCGATGGCGGCGCGGGAGCCGCCGCCGCGCCTGACCCCACCGACCTTTGACGGCCCCCTCCACCTCGAAGCCCTCGGGCGCTTTCTGCGCCAGCCGGTACGCACCTTTTATACCCAGCGCCTGCGGGTCGAGCTGACGCAGGAGGCGGAACAGCGCGCGGACGCCGAACCCTTCGACATCGACCCCCTCGGGGGCTGGGCCTTGCGCGAGCAGGTCATCGCCGCCGTTGAGCGTCACCTCGTGGCGGCGCCCGCCGCGGATTCGACCACCTGCCTCGAAACGGCCATCGCCCGGCTGGCCCGGGCCGGCCAACTGCCCCTGCGCCCCTTCGACCAGGCCTGGACCGAACAGCTCGCCGCCGAGCTGGCCGCCCCGCTCGCCCGCTACCGCGCCCTGCAGGCGGAGCATCCCCACCTCCTGCCGAGCCAGGGGGTGCGTCTGGCGCGTGCCGGCTGGGTTCTGGAGGACAGCCTGAGCGATCTGCGCGCGGGTGCCGATGGTCAGCGGTTGCGCCTGACCCTGCAGGCCAGCGCGCTGCTCAAGGAGCAACGGCTCAAGTGGTACCACCTGGTGCGGCCCTGGCCGGCGCACCTCGCTGCCCAGCTCGCGGCGCCGACCACCACCTGGCTGCTCGGCCCCGGCGGCGCGGTCATCCTCGCCCCGCTGGCGCGTGAGCCGGCCGAAGCCCTCCTCGTCACGCTCGTGCAGGGTTATGTCCAGGGCCTGACCGAGCTGCTGCCGCTGGCCTGCAAGACCGTCTTCGCCGTCCTGGACGGTGATGACGGCGACCCCCAAGGCACCTACGAGGGCGGCTTCCGCCGCCCCGCCGAGCGCGACGACCATGCCGGCTATCAGCGCTTCTGGCCAGACTACGCGGCCCTGCGCGCCGATGCGCGTTTTCAGCCGCTGATCGATCAGCTCTACGCTCCGCTGTACCAGCATGCACCGCGAGGGGAGGCGTTCTGACATGGCCACCGGCACGCAACAGTCCAGCGCGCCCACCCTGGACCCGCTCAACTTCCCGTTGCAGGGCAGTCGCCTCATCGAGGCCAGCGCCGGGACCGGCAAGACCTTCACCCTGGCGCTGCTTTACACCCGCCTGGTGCTCGGCCACGGCGATCGTGGCACGGTCCGGGAACAGGACCGGGCCCTGATGCCGCCCAACATCCTGGTGGTCACCTTCACCGAGGCCGCCACCCAGGAGCTGCGCGAGCGCATCCGGGCACGCCTGGTGGAAGCCGCCGCGGTCTTCAGCCCGGCGTCCGGGGACGACGACGGGACCGGCCCGGCGGATGACCCGCTGCTCACCCTGCGCGACCAGTATCCGCCGGAGGACTGGCCGGGCTGTGCCCGGCGGCTGCGTCAGGCGGCGGAGTGGATGGACGAGGCGATGATCGCCACCATCCATGGCTGGTGTCAGCGCATGCTCCAGGAACATGCCTTCGCCACCCGTGGCGGGTTTGAGCGCGCACTGGTCACCGACCAGACCGAGCTGCTCCTCGAGATCCTGCGCGATTACTGGCGCACGCACTTCTACCCCCTCGACCCTGCCGATGCCCGGAGCATCCGCGAGGTCGTCGCCTCCCCCGAGGCGCTGCGGGACAAGCTCGACGCCTGGCTGGCGCGGCGCGAGGCCGGTCTCTGCTACCAGGGCGCGCCGCTGCGGTGTGACAGCCTCGTCGCACCCCTGGCCGCCCACCGCCACTGGCGGGCGCAGGCCGAGACCGCCGCGGCGGCGGACGCCGCCCAGGCGGCCGGGCGTGCGGCGCTGGAGCAGGCCGCGCGTCAGGCCTGGCTAGCGGACCGGGAGCCGCTGGAGGCCTATCTGCGCTCGCTCCGGCCGCATCTGAAGGGACCCCAGTACGACAGCAGGACGGCGGAGACCTTCGACACCTTGCTGGCGCAGATCGCCGCGTGGGCTGAGGGCGACCCGGCGCCGCCCAAGCTCAGGAATTTCGCGCAGGGTGGCTTCGCCTTCCTCAAGGCCGCCCCGGTGCAGAGCGAGAAGGCGCATCCCGCCTTCGCCGCCCTGGCCGCCTGGCAGGCGGCACAGCCCGACCCGGCCGCCACCCCGGAGGCGCCCGAGCCCCCCCTGGAGGCCTGCCTGCTCGCCCATACCGCCGCCTGGGTCGCGGGCGAACTGCCGCGCCGGCTGAACCAGCGCGCCGAGATGGGCTTCGACGAACTGCTGCGCGACCTCGACGCCGCGCTCTCGCCGCCTGAGTCGACACCCGCGTCCCAGGCCCTGGCCGCCACCCTGCGTGGTCAGTTCCCGGTGGCGCTGATCGATGAGTTCCAGGATACCGACCCCATCCAGTACCGCATCTTCGACGCCATCTATCGGATCGCCGACAACGATCCCGGGACCGCCCTCATCCTGATCGGCGACCCCAAGCAGGCCATTTACGGCTTTCGTGGCGCCGACATCCATGCCTATCTGGCCGCGCGCCGCGCGACCGCCGGACGTCACGCCACGCTCACGACCAACTTCCGCTCCACCGGGGCCATGGTGGATGCCGCCAATCGCTTCTTCGGCCACGCCGAAGCCCAGCCGCGCGGCGCCTTCCGCTTCCAGACCGATCCCGCCGCCGGCAATCCCATCCCCTATGTCCAGGTCACGGCCCGGGGCCGCGACGAGCAACTCGTCATCGACGACACCCCAGCCGCGGCCATGACCTTCTGGCAGCTCGGCGGCGAGCCGGACGTGGTCAACCCCGAGACCTATCGCGCGCGCATGGCCGCGGCGGCGGCCGCCGAGGTCGCGCGCTGGCTCGAGCTGGCGCGTGCCGGCAAGACCGGCTTTAAGGGTCCGGAGGGCTTCACGCCCCTGAAGCCGCAGCACATCGCCATCCTGGTGCGCACCGGCACCGAAGCCGCCGTCATGCGCGCGGCCCTGGCAGCGTTGCGGATCAACAGCGTCTACCTCTCCGACCGCGACTCCGTCTTCGCGACCGGGGAGGCGCACGATCTGCTGCACTGGCTGCGCGCCTGCGCCGCCCCCACCGACGAGGGCCTGGTGCGCACCGCGCTGGCGACCAACACCCTGGCGGTGGCGCTGGAGGCGCTCGCCCGCCTGCAGCAGGATGAACTGGCCTGGGAGGCCCAGCTCGCGCGCTTTGGCGACTACCGCCGCCTCTGGCAGCGCCAGGGGGTGCTGGCCATGCTGCGCCGGCTGATGCACGATCAGGAGCTGCCCGCCCGGCTGCTCGCGCGCGCCGACGGCGAGCGCATCCTGACCAACCTGCTGCATCTGGCGGAATGGCTGCAGCAGTCCGCCAGCGCGCTCGATGGCGAGCAGGCCCTGATCCGGCACCTGTCGGCGCATCTGGACCGGCGGGGGGATGAGTTCATCGTGCGCCTGGAGAGCGACGCCGAGCTGATCCAGGTGGTCACCATCCACAAGTCCAAGGGCCTGGAATACCCCCTGGTGCTGCTGCCCTTCATCTGCGGCTGGCGCGAGATCGACGGCCACACCCGCCAGGTGCCCTACCGGCGGTCTGAGGGCCGCTATCTGGAGGTGGCCGGCAAGAACGTCTTCGCGGATGCCTGGAAGGCGGCGGACGACGAGCGGCTGAGCGAGGACATGCGCCTGCTCTACGTCGCCATCACCCGCGCCCGGCAGGCGGTGTGGCTCGGCATCGCGCCGCTGAAGAGCGGCCGAGCCAACAAACCGCAGCTGGAGAAATCCGCCCTGGGGCACGTCCTCGCCGGCGGGGTCCGGCTGATGTCGGCGCCGGCCATCTGGGCGGCGTTGGCGCAGGTCAAAGGTGGTGAGCAGGCCATCGCCATCACCCCGGCGCCGGCGCCACGCGCCAGCGTCCTGGCGCCGCCCACCGCGAGCGCCCTGGAACCGGCGCGCGTGGCCGGGCACGCCCCCTTCGCGCCCTGGTGGATTGCGAGCTATTCGGCCCTGCGGCTGGAAACGGACGGGGCCGCCGATCCCCGGCCGGAGGGGGTGGCGGCGACACCCACCCCCGGGATGGCCGCCGACACCGCCGCCCAGGAGACCGCCCTGGAGGAAGCGGGGCTTCCGACCCCCCTGGCGTCCCTGCTGGCCACGCCACCGCCCGTGCCGCCGGCGGCGGCCACGCCCCCTGCCGGCCCTTCCCTGCATGATCTGCCGCGCGGCAGCCGCTATGGCACCTTCCTCCACGGGCTGCTGGAATGGGCCGCGGTGGCGGAAGCGCCCGCCGACGACGGCAGCCGCCGGCGTGGCTATGCCGCCGCGGCCAGCGCCGCCCGGCCGCGCCGGGACCTGCTCACCCGCCGTTGCACCCTGCGCGGGCTGCACGAGTGGATCGCGCCCCTGGATGCCTGGCTGGCGCAGTTCCTGACGCGGGAATGGCGCCTCGCCGGCCTGGTGGACGCCGCCGGTCAGGTTCCCCGGCTGCGGCTGCACGACCTGGCGCCGCACCAGGTGCAGGTGGAGCTGGAGTTCTGGCTGGAGAGCCGCGCCGTCCCGACCCTGACCCTGGACCGGCTCGTGCAGCGGCACTGCCTGCCCGGCGCGCCGCGGCCGGCCCTGCGGGCGGATGCCCTGAACGGCATGCTCAAGGGCTTCATCGACCTGGTGTTCGCGCATGGCGGGCGCTACTACGTGCTCGACTGGAAGTCCAACTGGCTCGGCCCCGACGATGGCGCCTATACCCCGGAGGCCCTGAACGCCGCCATGCTCGCGCATCGTTACGACCTGCAATACAGCCTCTATCTGCTCGCGCTGCACCGGCAGCTGGCCGCGCGCCTGCCCGGCTACGACTACGACCGGGACATCGGCGGCGCGGTCTATGTCTTCCTGCGCGGCAGCGCCGCGCCCAGCCAGGGGCTGTTCACCGCCAAGCCGCCCCGGGCCCTGATCGCCGGCCTTGACCGGCTGTTTGCCGGCCAGCCCCTGTCCGCTCACCCGGAGACCCCGTGATGTCCCGCCCGTTGTCACCCCCGGCCGCCGAGCTGCTGGACACCCTGCGCGACTGGGTCGCGGCCGAGGCCCTGCGCCCGCTTGATCGGGCCCTGACGCGCTTCATCGCCGTGCAGGGCGGCGAGACCGATGCGGCCGTGCTCCTGGCCGTTGCCCTGGCCAGCGAGCGTAACGGTCATGGTCACGTCTGTCTGGATCTGCGCGGCGTCCTCAGCCAGCCGGGCGGGCTGCTGGGCCAGTTGCGGGACGATGAGGCCCCCAGCGTCCAGGTCCGGCAGGCATTGGCCGCGCGGCTGGAGGGGCTGGAACTGGCGGACTGGCGCGCGCGCCTGGCGCGCAGCCCCGCGGTCAGCGACTGGCTCGGCGCCCGGACGGACGACGGGGTCTCCCCGCTGGTGCTGGCGGGCAGCGCCGCCCAACCGCTGTTGTACCTGCGCCTCTATTGGCACTACGAGAACCGCATCCGTGCGGGCATCCGGCAGCGGCTCCGCCAGCCCCTCAGCGTCGACCTGACCCAGCTGCGGCGGCAACTGGCGGGGCTCTTCGGCCCGGCGCCGCCGGACACCCCGGACCCGGACTGGCAACGCCTCGCCTGCGCCCTCGCCGCGCGCAGCGCCTTCTTCATCATCACCGGCGGTCCCGGTACCGGCAAGACCACCACCGTGGTCCGGCTGCTCGCCGTCCTGCAGGGCCTGGCGGTGGCCGGTGGGGCGCCGCCGCTGCGGATCGAGCTCGCCGCGCCCACCGGCAAGGCCGCCGCCCGGCTCAACGCGTCCATCGCCGGGCAGGTGCGGCAGCTGGTCGGCCATCAGGCCCCGGACGGCAGCATCCCGACCCAGGTCAAGACCCTGCACCGGTTACTCGGTACCCGCCCGGACAGCCGTGGCTTCCGCCACCATGCCGCCCACCCGCTCGCGGCGGATGTGGTCGTGGTGGACGAGGCCTCCATGGTCGACGTGGAGCTGATGGCGCGGCTGCTGGAGGCGCTGCGGCCGGACGCGCGGTTGATCCTGCTGGGTGACAAGGACCAGTTGAGCTCGGTGGAGGCGGGGGCGGTGCTCGGCGATCTGTGCCGGCGCGCGGTCGACGCCCACTACCGGCCGGAGGTCGTCGACTGGCTGGCGGCCGCCACCGGGCAGCGCGTCCCCCCGCCGCTGAGCGCCACGGACGGCACGGACCTGGATCAGGCGGTGGTGATGCTGCGCCAGAGCTACCGGTTCCGGGCGCAGGGCGGCATCGGCGCCCTCGCGTCCCTGGTCAATGCCCCCGACCGGGAGGATGCCTCCGGCCAGACGCGGTTGCGCGCGACCCTGGCGCTCTTTGCGGCGGAGGCGGGGCGCCAGGAGCGCGACCTGGGCGTCATCACCCTGCGGCGCCTGGCCGACCCCGCCGATCCGGGGCTCAGGGACCTGGTCGTCACGAGCTATGGGGGTGAGGACAGCTATCTGCGGTTGATGCCGCGCCAGTATCCCGGGGATCACGCGGATCAGGCCGCGCTCGACACCTGGGCGCGCGGGCTGCTGGAGGCGCAACAAGGCTTTCAGCTGCTCACGCCGTTGCGCCAGGGGCCCTGGGGGGTCGAAGGTCTCAACCCGTCCATCATCGAGCATTTGCGCGGCGCGGGGCTGCTCGCCGCGGCGGGGGGCCAGCGGCAGTGGTTCGCCGGGCGGCCGGTGCTGGTCACGCGCAATGACTACGGATTGAATCTCATGAATGGCGATATCGGGCTGACCCTGAGCGTTCCGGCGGGCACGGCCGGGGGCGGGCAGGTGCTGCGCGTCGCCTTCCCGACCGTCGACGGGGGCGTGCGCTGGGTCCTGCCCAGCCGCCTGCAGGCGGTGGAGACCGTCTTTGCCATGACGGTGCACAAGTCGCAGGGCTCGGAGTTTTGGCATACGGCGCTGCTCCTGCCGGATAAGGCCAATCCGGTCCTGACCCGCGAGCTGCTCTATACCGCCATCACCCGGGCCAAGGCGCACTTCACCCTGCTTTACAGCCGGGACGAGGTCCTCGGCGAGGCGCTGCGCCGGCGGGTCGAGCGGGTCAGCGGCTTGCAGGGGGACGGCTGGGCCGATCCGTCCGCGGTGGCGCCATGAGCGGGACCCCGCATCGCCCTGGGCGGCCGGGCCGCGCGGCAGGGGCGTGAGCGGCAAACCGGGCCCTGGACGGCGTAGCGATGCGGGAAGATGTTCCTCCCGCACCGTCCGCCGCGCCGGCGCACCCGCGACGCGGATGGGCGCGTGGCGTGTCAGACGGGCACGAGCGGTGAGTCCCGTATCCGGAAGGGGTCCGGATCAGCACGGCCACGACGTCGCCGCAGTCCGCTTCCCTCCGCGTGTCGCCGCGGGTGGCGAAGACTTGGTCGAGCGCCACCAGGATGGCGGTGATCAAGGGTTGGGTGCCGTGACGCTGGAAGCGAATTCGCGCGCCAACGGCGTGGGCGGGGGCATTGCCAGGGCGGCGGTGATCTGATCGGGGGACTGAAGCCCGGTAAACCCGTCTACTGAGAACGCGATCATGTCGTTGGCAGTGACCCTGTCGCGGTAGACGGCGCAGATGGCGGCGCTGGTTCGTCCTGACCCGGAACGGCCCTGGCGTTGAGCCAAAAGCGACAGCGATGAGGCTACAGGTATTTTCAGGGAAAAGATCTCCTGCCCACCCAACCAAGACGACGGAAGCCACATCGTTCGATCACCACGGGATTGGCGAGTACTTGGGGAGCGCCACTAGGCACCCAGGGGCTGGTGGCCACCTCTTGATCAGGCAGATTGTGCGTACTCGTCATCAGTCATGCCGATCGCGGACCGGTGTTTCATTTCGGGTAACTACTCGCTCCCCTCCACATAAATCTGCCCGGAGAGTGCCATCTGGATGGCGACGAGCGGGTTATAGCCGCGGTAGGCCATGGACTGAAGGTAGCTGGAGATACGGCAATAGGCCTGGGCGTACTGGAAGG
>JAGVUH010000332.1 GCA_019136395.1 Gammaproteobacteria bacterium | reverse complement strand
GAGCGGTGGTTGACCGAGCACATCTACGGCGCTGATATGGCCCTGGGTTCCTACCTGGGTGAGGCGATGTAAGGCTCTCTCGTCACCAACTTCAGGGCGGCGCCCATGCCCCGCGCCAGCATGGCCCCGAAAGCCCGTGGTTGGGTCTAAGTGTGGTGGAGCGGGCCAGTGCCTTCCTGGGCAAACCGATGGATTGAGCCATCGGCGGCTTCCACTTGATGAACGCTGAGGCGAGCCAGATCGAGGAGACGATCGCGGCGCTGCGGGCACTGGGCGTGCGGGCGGTCATTCCGACCCACTGCACCGGGGATCTGGCCAAGGCAGCCTTTCGCCGTGCTTACGGCGCCCGCTGCCTGGAAGGAGGCGCGGGGCGGCAATGGGACCTGGCGGATATTCCCACCCCCTGAAAACTGACTGAACCCAGGGCCGCTCAGGGCCGCTTGGCCAGTTCGGCAAAATGGGTTGTTTCGCAAAATGACCCTTTCGCCTGATCCGGCTAAATGGCTTTGTTTCGCAAAACGCCCCTTTTGGCAGATCAAAAAAATGGCTTTGTTTCGCAAAATGACGTCGCCAGCATGGTGGACTGGGACTGGCGCAGTGCCCGCCATTTCAAGGCTACTTGTGAAAAATCAATGCAAAGCGAGCCTTAGGCCGATGAAAATACTCGCCTGTCAGGGGCTGACCGGCCGGATGCGAGCACCCACCTCAGCCCTGGCGAGACCCTGGTTGACGGGCAGGGTCATGACGATTGCCTCCGGCATCTTGCGGGAGTTCGCCACTCCTTCACCCCTTACGCCAAATCCTTCGGCCATTCCCTCGCTCTCTGGAGACAACCTCAATGACAGCGCTTACGAAGTTCACGCTCTCCACCCTCGCCGCCGCCATCAGCCTGAGCGCCACCGCCGGTGCCATCAAGGACGAGCCCATCACCCCGATCCGTCCGCCGCAGTCCATCAACCTGGGCATGGTCGAGCTGGGCAAGAAGCTCTACTTCGATCCGCGTCTCTCCAACTCCGGTTTCATCTCCTGTAACTCCTGCCATAACCTGTCCATGGGCGGCACGGACAATATCAAGACCTCCATCGGCGACAAGTGGCAGCAGGGCCCGATCAACTCGCCGACGGTGCTCAACTCCAGCCTCAACGTCGCCCAGTTCTGGGATGGCCGCGCCGCGGACCTCAAGGAGCAGGCCGGGGGGCCCATCGCCAATCCCGGGGAGATGGCCTTCTCCCATACCCTGGCCATCGGCATGCTGGAGTCCATCCCCGAGTATGTGGTGGAGTTCCGCCAGGTCTTCGGCACCGATAAGCTGACCATCGATCAGGTCACCGAAGCCATCGCCGAGTTCGAGAAGACCCTGGTCACGCCCAATTCCCGTTTCGATCTCTGGCTGCTGGGTAAGGACGACGCCTTGACCGCCGAGGAGCTCAAGGGCTATGAGCTCTTCAAGACCAGCGGCTGCGTCGCCTGCCACAACGGCGAGGCCGTGGGTGGCAATTCCTTCCAGAAGATGGGCGTGGTCGAGCCCTACAAGGGCGCCGAGGGGATGGAAGGCCGCGCCGCCGTCACCGGCAAGGACGCGGACCGCTTCAACTTCAAGGTCCCGACCCTACGCAACGTCGCCCTGACCTATCCCTACTTCCATGACGGTGCCGCCAATACCCTGGGCGAGGCGGTCGAGATCATGGGCCGCATCCAGCTCGGCAAAAAGTTCTCCCAGGAGGAGAACGCCCAGATCGTTGCCTTCCTCAAGACCCTGACCGGCGATCAGCCCAGCTTCCAGTTGCCGATCCTGCCGCCCTCGTCCGACAAGACCCCGCGGCCCGATCCCTTCAAGTAACCGCCATTGCTCAGGCGCCCCGGCGCCTGACGCCCCTGGAACCCGCGCTTCGGCGCGGGTTTTTTGTGGTCATCGGCATCTGCAATCCTGGGTTCTTGGATTAACGGAGTCCTAGCCCCAGGCCGCTACCGAGTCGGAACATGTTGAACTTACGAGTAACAGAACCCCGGCGGATGGGAGCAACTTTTCCGGTCGCCATGTGCCAGGCGGGGATGAAATCGCCGAGTGAAAAGCTAGGGATTGACATTAGTATTTTAGTTATTCATAATATACCTAAGTTCACACCTTATTGGAGAGCCAAGATGCTCAAATCTAAATTCATTGCCGGGGGTCTAGCCCTGCTCCTCATCAGTACCAGTTCCCAGGCCGCGGCCCTGGACGAATCCAGTGCTCGTCAACTCGAACCTGCACTGAATGGCGAAGTCTCGGCCACGGGTCTTTTCCCGACCCAGGCCATGGAAGATGCCTTCAATGACTACCTGGTCTGGACCCGCGAGCAGGGCCTGAGCCGGTTAGCCGCGTTTGAACCAGTAGTGCGCGACTTCCCCGCCGGCCAGGGTTCCCTGTCGGGACGTTTCCCCACGCAGGAAATGGAGGAACAATTCAAGGCCTATCTGGCATGGACCGGGGATAGCCAACACAGTCTCTTCTACGCCTTCCGCGCCGTTGAGTTCAACTAAGCACTCTATCAGACACACCGAAACCTAAGCGACAACCCCGGAGGACCCTTTGGTCCCCCGGGGTTTTTTTGCTTTGGGGTAACTCCCTTTATTGGAGAGTATTTCCCAACACCCCTGTCGAACGTCCCCTAGGGCGGGGACAGGATGGCTTAGAGGGTCTTGGTACAGTAGTACCAATCGCTACATTCGTAGCCCTCATTCATGCGCGCTTCGGCAGCCTCGGCGGTACCCGGCGGCGGCACGATGACCTTGTCGCCCGGTTGCCAGTTCTCGGGCGTTGCCACCTTGTGCTTGTCGGAGGTCTGCATAGCCTTGACCAGACGCACAAATTCATCGATGGAACGGCCGTTGCTCATGGGGTAGTAGACCATGGCGCGCAAGATCCCTTGCGGATCGATGATGAAGGTGGCCCGTACCGCCGAGGTATCGCTGGCGCCGGGTTGGATCATGCCATAGGCCTTGGCCACCTGCATGGATAGGTCGGCGATGATCGGGAAGCGGATCTCGACGCCAAATTTCTCCTTGATATTGCGCTCCCAGGCAATATGGGAGTAAGTGCTGTCAATGGACAGGCCCAACAATTCACAGCCGATAGCCTGAAAGTCCGCATGACGCTTGGCGAAGGCAATGAATTCAGTGGTGCACACCGGCGTAAAATCGGCCGGGTGAGAAAAGAGCACCAACCACTTGCCTTTGAAATCCTCCAGCGTTTTTATCCCATGCGTGGTGGGGGCGCTGAAGGCTGGTGCCGGCTCATTAAGACGGGGCATACTGGGCGCATTGACTGTATCAATATTCATTACGATGACTCCGATAGGGAAGATAGTCTTACCGGTACTCCGTAGAGCACGTTTACAGATTACGCTTGCCCTCATTTCAGATCCAATCGTTTAAACAAATGGCAGTCATCACCATTACCGATTGAGAATTATCAAGTGGAATAAACTCTATTATGACTTCATAACATCTTTATGTTTTTCAATGATAATTTTCAATCCATTGACTGATTACACGATCATTCCCGACGCTTTCGCCTACCAGACAATGTCAAAGGAATCTTCAGTTCTCAACCGGTGATAATGTTGTTTTAGGCTAACCCGTCAGCCCCTCTTATAGTGATCACAGCCTCATGTACCACTCAATCGTTCCGACACTGATCATCAATAAAAAAAACCCGGAAACCCATAGGGCCCCCGGGGTCGGAGAGCGTTCAGTTCCAGCGGGTACGATGCTTAGGTGGAAGGCACCGCCCCCGGAGCCCGGCTCCAGCAGGGCGCGCGCCATGTCGGCGGGTTTGGCGGGGGCGATGCCTTCCTTGAGGTCCCCCGGCTGGTGGCCGGTGTTGGGCAGGTAGAGGGCGCAGACCGCGGCGGTGGCCCCCTTCTTCATGGCGCCATCCAGCAGTTGGGCCGGGGTGACGTTGTTGGGCTTGAGGGCCTCGCCCCCAGCGTTCTTGAGGGCCAGATCACCTGCTTCATCGCACAGCAGGATATTGACCTGGCCGCCCTGCTCCTGCATCTGGTTGGCGAGGACCAGGGCGATGCCCTGGGTCATGGTGCTGTCGTCGGTAATTACCAGGGTTACCGGCTGGCTCTCGGCCAGGGCGACGGTCGAACCGAGGGTCAGGGCGAGGGCGAGGAGGGTCTTCTTCATCATGCGGGCAACTCGTTACTAGGAGTAAAAAGGATTGGTGTCGGCGAAGGTAGGAGCTAGAGACGGGGGCTTTGCGTCTGACTAGGGACTGACATCCAGTCAATGTCGCCGGCCCTGGATTCTGGCTGACCAGAACCCGGCGTGGTCACGGCCTCGGGACTGGCGTGGATCAGGAAGAGGGCGAGAATCCCCCCGGTAATAAGGCTGGACTTCAGCATCTGGGGTCTCCGGTCGAGGGTGGGATGGGATCAGCACGCGAGCAGGCCTGGCGTACTGAGCCCCCAGCCGCCAGCCAGGCTGGCCGGCGGACAGGGGGTGGAAGGGTGGGCGTCCCGGGCGAGCCGACGTCACTCCTGGATGGGGCAGGTCTTGATGCCCAGCAGGGTATAGGCCGGGCACCAGCCCAGGGCGGCCGTGAACAGGGGGACGACGCCGATCCAGCCCCAGGCACC
>JAGVUH010000454.1 GCA_019136395.1 Gammaproteobacteria bacterium | reverse complement strand
CTCGTAGACTTGGTGCACCCGCACGATGTTGGGGTGGTCGAGCTGGGCCAGGGTGCGCGCCTCGGTGAGAAACTGCGCCAGCCCGTAGCGAAACTGGTCGCCGTCCTCGCCGCTCTGGGGGACCAAGGTGGTCCGGTCGGAGGCGCGTCCGGCCAGTTCCCGTGGCAGGTATTCCTTAATGGCGACGCGCCGGATCAGGCCCGTATCCCAGCCGAGGTAGGTGATGCCGAAGCCGCCCGGTTTGCCGAGTACCCGTCCGATGCGATAGTGCCCCAGCAGCCGCGTGCCGAGGGGCAGCAGCAGCGGGGCGCGCGGGCTGGCCGGGTCGTAACCGCAGCGCGGACAGGGAAGCGGATGATCCGGCCCGCCGAAGCAGCTCGGACAGAGGGTCTCGGGGTTCAGGTCCATGGGTTCAGGGTTCGTGGTCGTTGGTCCTCGACAGTGGGGATTCTAGCAACCTCTAGCTCTTTCTGGCAGTCAAAAACCTTGCCTTCCAGATGAATAAGCGGCTGTTTCTTCAGCCGCATGATCCCACAGGCTCCCGATCTTCCTGGCGCCGGATCAGGGCACGCTGAGGGGGCGGTGTCCATCGGGGTATTGGCTCCTAAAATGCGGCTGTCCCGTCATGAGGGTTTGACTCAAGACGAAGTATCCGCTCAGGCCAGGGGCGGCCCAGACCCTCGTCCCTGACACCCCCGCCCCGGGGTTAGAGCGGCGGGCGCCAAGTGGGCCCAAAGTGCCGCTACGCGGCCAAAATCACTGTCCGCCGCGCACGAGACGAACGTATTCCTGGTGGGACTTAACGTCTTTGCCGACACCGCCACCGTAGAAATCGACGCCCCACGCGTAGCCCGAGTTGTGGGCATACGGCGACGAAGACTAGAACTAATCCCTAGGAGTCTGTCGGACTTAAGGTACCCTCACGTTCCTACGCGAAATCTAAGCCTTTCGATCTGCGTGGGAGAGCCACAAATCTTGCGTAGGACAACCAAAATTGATCAGTTATTGACCAATCTGGGGATGTCACAGTGAAAGTCCGACAGGCTGCTAGTTGCATGAGAAGCAAACTGGGGAGAACGCTATCCGGTAATATTTCATCAATCAGGTGTAGTTTGGGCACCTTGGCTTTAAACGCCGCTTTGCAACGGCCGAAGGCTGCCTCCCATCTATCCTGAATAATGCCGTAATCGGTATATCCGGCGACCGCGCAGGCGCCAAGTATCCGGCGCTGATAGATTCGCTGGATGCTGTCACGCGCCGTAGCGGCATCCGGAGAATTGCCCTGGGCCTTGCGGGCCAGTTCGATCAAGGACGCATTTTCCAGGCTGATGCCACGCCAAACTAAGGCCCTACCAGGAGCCAGCAGGGGGAGAAGGCGCAGCAGGCGCTCATCATGGTCGAGCACGGGATCAGCCAGCAAGCCATCCAGGTGCTGAGCCAGCCCCTGATCGTTGAGGTCATCCCGCAGCCAGTGGCATAAGCCGCCATTGCCTAATCCCGCCACGGCCGCATCCCAGTCGTGAGCAATGGCGCCCGCGAGTGCTTCGGCCGTCCAGCAATCCCTGCCCGCCAGCCGGTACGCTTGGCGGGCCTTGAGCAGCGGATGATCGCGAACCCGCTCCGCGCACGACCACGCCTGGGCGAGGAATTCCTCCGCCAGCCGAGTTGGCCGCCGATGGCGCAGGTCGCCATGGGCGGGCAGGATCTGCTCGTTGAGATAGGCCCGCAGTTGACGGAAGCCGGCATCGCTGTCCCGTGCGGCCAGATCGTTCAGGGCGGAGACCAGAAAGACCGCATCCGCCACCCCTGTGAGCCGGTCCCGCTTGTCGGCCCATACTTCCAACCGTTCCTCCGCCTCCAGCAGGTCAGCGTAATTGATCACCGCGACCACCCGTCCATGGGGATTGCGCTGACGAAAGGCGTGGAGGCTGGCCAGATCCTGTTGACGCGGTCCTTCCAGGTGCATGACCCAGAGCAGTACGTCCGCCTCCACGACCAGGGGTTGGCTAACCGCATCGTCACGGACGGAAAAATCCAGCCCCGGCGTATCGATCAGCGCCACCCAAGTCAGGAAGGGATGGCCGGGATCGAGGATGTCGATGCGCTCGATGGCAGCACGGTGCTGTTCCCCGAGGTCCTGAATCTTGCCATGGACCTCCGCGGCGGCCGCGTAGTCGTCGGTCTGGTGCGCGGGCTCGTGGCCGGGGCGGAAGATGACACGCAGTTGTCGCCGCGCCCGGCCAGGATGCGATTGACCGTCACCGTTTCCCGCGTGACGTTCATCGGCATCCAGCGCTCGCCCAGAAAGGCGTTGATGACCGTCGATTTGCCGGCATTCCAACTGCCCGCCACCACCAGGGAGACCTGGGTCTCGCTCATGCGGCTGAAGATGGCGCTGGTCCGCCTGAGCAGGGCCTGGCGCTCAGCTTCGACGGCGGGTACGGCAAAGTGCAGGTCACTCAGACAGCATTCGGCGTCCGCCAGCCGGCGGACATGCGCATTGTCGCCAAAGGGGAGATGGGCGTAATCATCTTCCGCCCGGGGACTGGTCAGTGCATCCGTCCAATTATCCCCTGGTCCGCGAGTTGCTGTGGGTCCAGTATGCCCGTAACGACGGACAAGGGGTCGGTTCGCTTCATTCGCCTAAGAGTTCCCGGCTGGCATTTTGCGGTGAGATATTTCTGTTAGGTAAAGGACCAAACTCCCTTGCTAAATTGGCCTTTTCAATATTGAGGGGGATGCCGAGGATGCAATATTCTCCATAATCTTCCTCTCGTTGTGCTTTGGTACGCCATTGCAGATAGTGGCGCCGCAGGTGGGGATTATTGGGGTCCGTGATCAATTCCTCCCTGAGCCGATCTGGAATGTTTTTTCTGGCTAAGAGGCTGTAAGGACCCTCAGGGTACCGCTTCAGAAATTTCTCGTAACCGGTCGATGAATTTTCCCGTAAGGCATACTTCCAATGATATTCCCGCAAGGCTGTCCAGGATAATTCCTGCAATAAGGGGAGAAGCGCTGGGTTGGTGTCAGGGTCGCCAAGATCACGATACCAGGGGAGAACCCGCCGTAAGGAAGCCAGATCCACCCCATCCACATCGTTTAATTGGTGGCGGAGATTTGCTTCAGTTCCCTCCTCCAGTTGAAGTAGCAACAGCCAAGGCAAGAGCCGATTTTGGTTGAAGTCGGCGATTATCGGTTCCTTCTGTGGCCGTAAGGCAGCGTGACACTGGCCCAATCCCGCCTCCCAGGCATCCTGGATCAGAGGGTAATCCCTACAAAGATGCGTCGCTGCGTTGGCAATAAGGCGAAGCACCTGAAGATGGTAGAGTTGGATCAGGGTTACCAGCGCAGTTTCATCCTGTCTCGCCTGGTGCGCCAGATTGATCAGCGCCGACTTTTCCAGGCTGACACCGTGCCACCTCAAATGCTGGTCCGGTGCCAACAAGGCTTGAAGGTGCAGCAACCGCGCATCGGCATTCAGGGTGGTATCGCTCCATAGGTCATCAAGGGTTTTGGCTAAAAGTGGATTATGCAACTCCTCCCTCAACCAACGGGAGAGATGGCCATCCCGAAACTCGGCCAGCGCCTGTTCCCAGTGCTGGCCGGCGGCGGTGGCCAGTTCGCGCGCGGTCCAGCACTCCCTCCCAGCAAGAAGGAAAGGATTTGCCGCTTTGAGGGGTTGGTGGCGCACGTTTTCAATAAAGGCGCGGATTTGCCCCAGGCAGTCACTGGCCAGACGGCTTGGCTTGCGCCAGCGTAGCTCCCCGTAGGCGGGAAGGACCTGTTCGTTGAGATAGGTACGCAGTTGTCCGAAACCGGGGTCAGTGCCCCGCGCCTCCAGATCGTTGCGAGCCGAAACCAGGAAGACCGCATCGGCTTCTTCGCCCAAAGTTGCCCGCTTATCGGCCAGTACCTCCTCCCAT
>JAGVUH010000159.1 GCA_019136395.1 Gammaproteobacteria bacterium | reverse complement strand
GGTGATGCTGGGCCACACCAACATCGTCACCGAGGTGGGCCACCACGCGCCGGGTTTCTACAGCGCCATGTTCCTGGACACCTCCCTGGAGGAGATGGGCATCCGCACCCTGGACGACATGATGGCCCGCTTCCGCGAAAAGCACGGCCTGCTCGGCCACCTCTCCGGCGCCATCCCCGGCCTGCTTGCCCCCGCCGGCCCCCTGGGCCAGGGCCAGCACTTCGCCATGGCTGGGGCCCTGCTCCACCCGGACAAGCTCTTCCCGGTGACCATCGGCGACGGCGGCATGGGCGAGCCCTATGTGCTCAACGCCATGATGCACTTCCACACCGCCTACCCCCAGGTGACCAATTTCCTGCCGACCCTGATCTGGAACGGTTACAGCCAGGAGCACCATTCCATGGTCTCCCGCCTGACCAATGAGCAGATGATCGCCTACTGGCGGGGCCATGGCTTCGAGGAGGTGGTGCTGGTGGACGCCAAGGACTTCGACGACAGCGGCCAGGAGGCGGCCTACGTGGATTCCACCCGCTTCTCCCACGGCCACCGCCTGGCCTTCGCCCAGGCGGTGCTGACCGGCATGGAGCGGGCCGCCGCCAGCGCCCTGTCCGGCAAGCTCACCGCCTTCATCCTCAAGCAGCTCAAGGGCGCCGGCGTGCATACCCTGGGCGCCAAGTCCCACAACCTCTACCCAGCGGACACCCTGGACGCCCCCCACATCGCCGAGGGCCTGCAACGCCGCGCCTTGCCGCCGGCGGCCTGGGAACTGGTGCGGGAAAACTTCACCCGCGCCGGTGGCGGCCCGGCGGTCAAGACGGCGGTGACCGAGTTCGTGCTCGACACGGCCCCCCTGGGCGCCTTCCCCTGCCAGGAATTCGCCAAGGGCGACAAGGCCGTGCCTGCCACCGCCATGGGCGCCCTGGCCGCCTGGGTGGGCCAGCAGGACCCGCGCTTCGTGGTCACCAACGCCGATGGCAACGAGGCCTCGGCAATGAAGAACATCAACGACGCCCTCAAGATCCGCCATCCGACCCCGGACCCCCTCTACAACCAGGAACCGACCGGTCAGGTGTACGAGCCCCTGAACGAGGATGCCTGCGCCGGTCTTGCCGCCGGTCTGGCCCTGTTCGGCTCCCGTGCCCTCTGGCTGTCCTACGAGAGCTTCGCCATCAACGGCTGGCCAATCGTCCAGACCGTGACTCAGGCCATGGCCGAGCTGCGCCGGCCCACGCCATCCCTGGTGTGCATGTTCACCGCCGGTGCCCTGGAGCAGGGCCGTAACGGCTGGACCCACCAGCGCCCGGAGATCGAGAACTACTTCGCCGCCCAGATGCGCAACGGCAACGTCTACGCCCTCTTCCCCCCGGACGCCAACGCCATCCAGGCCGCTTACGAGTACGCCACCACCAGCCTCAACAAGGGCATGGTGATCATCGCCTCCAAGTCACCCCTGCCGGTCTATCTCAGCCTGGCCGAGGCCCGCGACGCCGTGGCCAAGGGCGCCGGGATCCTCTATGAGACCAGGGCCGGCAAGCCGGGCGACAAGGACAAGCAAGGCGACAAGGGCAAGAAGGCTGATCAGAGCAAGAAGGGCAAGGAAGACAAAGCTGGCAAGTTTGCCAAGATCGGTCACAAGGGCACGGTGGTCTTCGCCGTGACCGGCGACATGGTCTATCTCCCCGTGTTCGAGGCCAAGGACCAGCTCGAAGCCGACGGCTGGGCGGTGCGCATCGTCGCCGTGGTCAACCCCCGTCGCCTCTATCGTCCGACCGACGTGGCCTGGGAGACGGTGGCCGAGCCTGACAACGCCTTCATGAATGACGACCATTTCAATGCCCTCTTTGATGGCGACGTCCTGCTGGCGGTCAGCGGCGGCCCCTCCGCCTCCCTGGAGCCGGTGCTGCTGCGCACCCGCGCCGCCCGGCGCGACACCTTCGCCTGGAAGCGCGGCGAGACCACCGCTAGCCCGGCGGAGATCATGGACTACAACGGCATCACCGCTGAGAGCATGGTGGCGCGGGTCAAGGCCCTAATCGCTTGACCGGGTGCTGGGGCGGCTGGCCGCAGATGCCCGGCCGGTCAGCCCCAGGTCACTTTGCTGTAACTGGCAGGGAAGGGCTACGCTACGCCGCTGAAAATGAAAATCCTTGCCGTAGTTTCCCTGACAAGTCGAACCCTTCAGGGAAAACTGAAGATGTTTGCCGTGGGTATAAACTGAAGGCCTCGCCCCGTTTCTGGCGTCCTGGCTGCCTGGCTACTGACTTGCCAATGACCTGGCGCTTTGCCTCATGGAGCCTATCACCATGTCCCCGACAACCACCGAGCCTACCCAGCCGGCCTTCGACTTTGGCAAGCTCCGCGCGCGCTGGCAGCGGGAGCAAGAGGAGCAACAGCGCCTGTCATGGGAACTCGCGGCCCGTGTCGCTACGGTCGTCCCGCCGGTTCTGATGGGCTATGGCATCACCATGGCCTATGTGTTTGGCTCCATTGCTGAAGGGCGCGCGGGCATGGCGTCAGATGTCGATTTGCTCGTCATTGGCGCCAAGGCCGCTGATTATTGGGATCTGCGGCGGGACCTGGAGGAAGCGCTGGGCCGGCCGCTGGATCTATTTACCCAGGATGATGACAAGGTGCTGGTGACCAAGATCATGGCCCGGGGAAAATTGATCTATGGCCCCGAACTTGGCCAGGAAAATGGCCAGGAGCATGGCCATAAACAGGGAACCGAATAGCGTATGAAATCTATCTCCTCAGAATCTGGCCCCTCACATGACCCGGAATCCTGAATTGCTGCGCGCCGATGTGGGCGATGAACTGGCCAAGATTGCCCGTCTGGCGCGGGAGTTCGCGGCGGTGGAGCCCTTCCTGACCCGGCCACCGGAGGAAATGAGCCACTATGACCGCGGCGCCATCGGTTATCTGTTGCACAATTTTTACAACGGCTGCGAGAACATCTTCCGGACCATCGCCGCCTTTTTCGAGAACGACCTGGGTCCCGGCACCTGGCATGCCGATCTCCTGCGCCGCATGCGCCTGGATGTCCCTGGCTACCGGCCGGCCGTGATCGATGAGGAGCTCTATCGCCTGCTCGAAGACTTTCGCGGCTTTCGCCATGTCTTCCGCAACGGTTACTCCTTCGAGCTCGACTGGGAGCGTGAACGCCTGGTGGCGTCCCGCTTCCGGCGCGCCGCGGATCTGCTGCGCGTCCAGGTTGGCAGATTTCTGGAGCAGATCGAGGGCCTTGGCCCCTGATCACCAATGACCTATGCCCATGATCCTCATCCCAAATTTCCATCCCGAGTAGCCGCAACCCGAGAGCCACCATGCCCGATACCAAGATCATCGTCCTCGACGACGACCCCACCGGCTCACAGACCGTCCATGGCTGCCTGCTGCTGACCCGCTGGGATGTCGCCACCCTGCGTCAGGCCCTGGACGATGCCTCGCCCTTGTTCTTCGTCCTCACCAACACCCGTGGCATGGGCGCGGACCAGGCGGCGCAAGTCACCCGCGAGGTCTGCCACAACCTCAAGCTGGCCTTGGCCGACTGGTCGAGGAAACTGGCGGCCCAGGGGCGGGAGGTCCATGCCCTGTTCGTCAGCCGCTCCGACTCCACCCTGCGCGGCCACTACCCGGTGGAGACCGATGTCATGGCCGAGGAACTGGGGTCTTTCGACGCCCATTTCCTCACCCCGGCCTTCTTCGAGGGCGGGCGCGTCACCCGTGACTCCATCCACTACCTGCTGGTCGACGGCCAGGATTATGTCGCCGAAAAGACCCGGGGACGCATCCCGGCGGGGCAGGTCGAGCGGTTCCTGCTGGCTGAGGTGCGCGCCGGCGTCCGGGAGCGGCTCATGGCCCTCACCGGCAACGCCTGCGGCGTGGTGGACGCCGAGACTCAGGCCGACCTGGACCGCTTCGCCGCCGATGTCCTGGCCGGAGTCGCCGCCGGCAAGCGCTTCCTCTTCCGTAGTGGCGCCAGCTTGCTCACCGCCCTGGCGCAACTGCCGCCCCAGCCAGTGGCGGCGATCGCCATGCGCCAGTATGTGCGCGGTGGCCGGCCCGGCGCCGTCATCGTCGGCTCCCACGTCAAGAAGACCACCGACCAGCTCCAGCGCCTGCTCGCCCAGCCCGGCACCGCCCCCCTGGAGATCGATGTCGACCGCATCCAGGCCGAGCGCGCCGCTTTGCTGACCGCCATCCTGGCTCAGGCGGCCGATCTGCACGCCCAGGGCCAGACCCCGGTGATCTTCACCAGCCGCGTCGAGCGCACGTCCTCTCCACCGGCCTGGCCCTGGCCAGTTCCCGCGTCCTGGGGCAGATCCTCCCCGGCTGCTCGGTGGTGCGCTGCCCGGCGGATCACCCCCGCTACCCGGACCTGCCGGCGGTGATTTTTCCTGGCAACGTCGGCGACGAGGAGGCCCTGGCGGAGGTCTACCGGCGGCTCGCCGGCAACGCATAGCGACCGTTCTGGAACTGACACGCTAGAGCCCCTCTCCCTGTTCGGTCGCGGAGTCGTGGAAAGCCACGGATCCCGGCCACCGACCTTTTGGCCCCTCTCCCCCGCGGCGATATCATCCATGGGACTACCGACATGATCTGGTTTCTTCTCGGCCTTATCGCCCTGATCCTGGGCGCGGAATTGCTGGTACGCGGCGCCTCCAAGCTGGCCATGGCCC
>JAGVUH010000096.1 GCA_019136395.1 Gammaproteobacteria bacterium | reverse complement strand
CTGGTCCAGTCCCCGTGCGGGCATCAGGCCCGGCTTCTCACCATATCATGAGCGAACGGATTCACGCAGTCCGTCGGATCTGCTTCACGGAGGTCCACGCACCTTGAACCCGCCCAAGTTTGATGGCTAGCCCCTGTTTCCCCCCCTTGGCGCAGTTAGGTCCATTCCCAAACTTCATCCCTGAACGAGGATATCTTCCTGATGAGCAAGATCGCTAAGATCGCTGGCCTTTCGGCCCTGGCCCTGTCCGCCGTCTCCTTCTCCGCCAGCGCCTTTTGGGGTGGGGGTCCTTGGGGCGGTGGTCCCTGGGGCGGTGGCCCGGGCTATGGCAACAACAACTGGATGAATGACATGTTCGGGGACACCGACACCTACGGTGATTTCAACATGAACATGGGTGGCGGCGGCCGCGGCTGGGGCCGTGGCTACAACCGTTACAACGATTATTATGGCTATGGTCCCTATGGCTACGGGGCTCCTTACGGCTATGGCGCTCCTTACGGCGCCCCCTACGGCGCTCCTTATGGGGCCCCCTATGGTGCGCCGCCGGTCGCCCCGCCCGCCCCGGCGCCCGCTCAGTAAGCTCGGCCTGAGAGGTCCCGGTCCTTTACGACCGGGGCCAAAACCGGCCACACTGGCGTGGCCGGTTTTTTTTCGTCCCGAAATTAAGGAGGATACCCATGATCCAGCCCATGATCGTCGCCGAAAACATCTACGCCATCGAGACGGGCCTCTACCGTCACGGCCTTGCCGCCTGTTATCTGGTGCGCGAAGCCGACCGGCTGGCCCTCGTGGACACCGGTACGGCCCATACCACGCCGCACCTGCTCCAGTTCATCGCCGACCTGGGTCTGACGCCCGCGCATGTGGACTGGATCATTCCCACCCATGTCCACCTGGACCATGCCGGGGGCTCGGGGGACCTGATGGCCGCCTGTCCCGGGGCCCGACTAGTGGTCCACCCCAAGGGGGCGCCCCACATGATCGATCCCTCCCGGTTGGCGGCCGGGGCCTCCGCCGTCTACGGCGCGGAGGGCTTCGCCAAGGATTACAAACACCTGCTACCGGTTCCCGCCTCCCGCGTCATCCTGGCGGAGGATGGCATGGAGATCGACCTGGCCGGCCGCAAGCTGGTCTTTCTCGACACCCCCGGTCACGCCAACCACCATGGCTGCATCTGGGATGCGCGCACCCAGGGCTTTTTCACCGGCGACACCTTCGGCATCGCCTATAAGGAATTCAACAACGAGCGTGGTGACATGCTCTTTGCCCCCACCACCCCGGTGGCCTTCGACCCCGAGGCCTGGCTGGCCAGCATCGACCGCCTCATGAGCTACCAGCCGCAACGCATGTACCTGACCCACTACGGCTGTCTGGAAAACCCCGCCGCCCTGGCCGAGGATCTGCGGCAGAGCGTCCGCGACCTGGCGGCCCTGGCCCTGGCGGAGGAGGCCGGGCCGAAGGAGGGGCGCCTGGACCGGCTACGGACCGCCGTTGGCGATCATCTGGTGCGGCGCGTCGGGGACCACGGCTGTGACTTGCCGGAGAGCCGGGTCCGGGAACTCCTGGCGCTGGACACCGACCTCAACGCCCAGGGTCTGGAGGTCTGGCTCACCCGTCGCCAAAAGGCGGCGCAAGCCAACCCCTAGCCCTCAGGACCGCCTCAGTCCTGAAGGCGGTAATGGGCGCCGCAATAGGGGCAGGTCGCCTCCCCGGTCTTCTCGATAGGCAGGAAGACCCGCGGGTGCTGGCTCCAGAACTTATCCCCCTGGGGGGGGCAGGCCAGGGGCAGGTCCCGGCGTGAGACGAGGATGACCTCCGGGGTCTTGCTGGGCGAGGCGGTGGCGGTGGCCATGGGCGATATCTCCTCGGCGGGGGAATGAGGGGCGGTCAGACCAGGGTGAGCCACTCGGGGTGCTCGTCGCGCCGGCCGTGGACCTGATCGAAATAGAGTTTCTGCAGGCGTTCGGTGATCGGCCCGCGGGTGCCGCTGCCGATGGTGCGGCCATCGACCTCGCGGATGGGGGTGACCTCGGCGGCGGTGCCGGTGAAGAAGGCCTCGTCGGCGATATAGACCTCATCGCGGGTGATGCGCTTCTCGATCACCTGGATGCCCAGCTCGTCGGCCAGGGCGATGACGGTGCGGCGGGTGACCCCATCCAGGGCCGAGGTCAGGTCCGGGGTGTAGAGGATGCCGTCGCGCACCAGGAAGATGTTCTCGCCGCTGCCCTCCATGACGTAACCGGAGGCATCCAGCAGCAGGGCCTCGTCGTAGCCATCGCGCAGGGCCTCCTGGAGGGCCATCATGGAATTCATGTAATTGCCGTTGGCCTTGGCCCGGCACATGGTGATATTGACGTGGTGGCGGGTGAAGGAGGAGACGGAGACGCGGATGCGGATGCCATGGCGCATGTTGTCCTCGCCCAGATAGGCGCCCCACTCCCAGGCCGCGACCATGCAGTGGACCAGCAGGTTGTCGGCCCGCAGGCCCATGCCTTCGGAGCCATAGAAACACATGGGGCGGATATAGGCGGAGGCCAGGCCGTTCTCCCTCACGGCGGCGCGCTGGGCGGCGTTGAGGGTCTCGCGGTCGTAGGGCATGGGCATGCCCAGGATCTTGGCGGAATTGAACAGACGGGTCGGTGGCGTAGGCCCGGACCCCTTCAAAGACGCCCATGCCATAGTGGAGGGTATGGGTCAGCACATGGGTCTTGGCCTCGCGCCAAGGCACCATCTCTCCGTCCAGCCAGATGAGACCATCACGGTCCGCCATCGTTTTCATCATCGTCTCCGGGGTTCTTCACGCTCGGCCAAGGCCAGGAGGTGCCTGGTTGGCCCCTTTCAAAGCTGAGGACTCGACAGGCCGCCGATCCGGCTCAAGCCGCCATCAATTCTCGCCACAGGCCCGCCACCCGCTCGCGATGGTCGACCAGCACCCCATCCGGGACGCGGGTGGGCTCGTCCTGGAGGGCGCTGCGGTGGTAGGCGGCACGCAAGGCCTTGTAGGCCTCGGTGAGGTCCGCCGCCGCGGTACCCGGAAGCAGGCCCAGCCGCCCCAGGCTCTCCAGGAGGCGGATATTGTCGGACCAGACGGCCAGTTCCGGGTACGGGTGGGCCCAGCGCAAGATCAGGTATTGAACCATAAACTCGATGTCGGCAATACCGCCCCGGCCCTGCTTGAGGTCGAAGCGACCCCGCCCGCTCTGGTCCAGGCTCTCGCGCATCTTGGCGCGCATCTCCCGCACCTCGGCGCGCAATTGCTCCGGGTCGCGCTCCCGGCAGAGGATGTTCCGGCGGATCTCGGCGAAGCGCGCGAACAGGCCGCGATCGCCAGCCAGAGGCCGTGCGCGCACCAGGGCCTGGTGCTCCCAGGTCCAGGCCTGGCTGGCCTGGTAGTCGGCGAAGGAGCGCAGGGAGCGCACCAGCAGGCCCTTGTTGCCGTCCGGGCGCAGGCGCATGTCCACCTCGTAGAGCTGGCCGGAGGCGGTGTGGGTGGTCATCATGTGGATGGCCCGCTGGCCCATGCGGGTATAGAACTGGTCGTTGGCGATGGGCTTGGGCCCCGGGGTCATGGCGTTGGGGTCGTCGCCGCCGTGGAGGAAGACCAGGTCGAGATCGGAGCCATAGCCTAGCTCGATCCCCCCCAGCTTGCCGTAGCCGACGACCAGGAACCCGGTGCCACCCTCCCCGACCCCGGCGGGCTCCCCATGGCGCTCCGCCAGGTGGCGATAGGTCAGGGCGACCACCCGGTCCAGGCTGGCCTCGGCGATATCGGTGAGGTAGTCGCTGACCACCATCAGGGGGATGACGCCGGTAAGGTCGGCGGCGGCCACCCGCAGCCGGTTGCCCTGGGCGAACTGGCGCAGCCGTTCCATCTGCTGCTCCAGGTCGTCCGGGTCCAGGGAGCCGAGGAGCCCGTCCAGCTCGGCCTCCAGTTCCGCCCGCCGCAGGGGGGAATAGAGGCGACGGGTATCGATCAGCTCGTCCAGGAGCAGGGGCTGGCGGACGATCTGCTGGCCGATCCAGGGGCTCATGCCGGCCAGGCGGACCAGTTGGGAGAGGATGATGGGCCGCTCCACCAGCATGGCCAGGTAGGCGGTGCGCCGGGCCACGGCCTCCAGCACCCGCAAAACCCGCTCCAGGGCCAGGTCCGGGGCCACGGAGCTGGCAATCATCGGCAGGCTCAGGGGCATGAGCTGGTCGAGGCGCTCGCGGCCCCGGCTGCCGAGTTCCTTGCGGTTGGCCGTGGCGCGAAAGGCCTCCAGCCGCGCCCAGGCCTGCTGGGGATCGGCGAAGCCGGCCTGGGCCAGCAACTCCTCCGCTTGACCCTGGTCCAGCCCACCGCGCCAGAGGGTGACATAGGCGGGCTCCTGAGTGGCGGGAGCGGACTGGCCGGCGGCGAAGACCCCGTCGAACTGGCCCTGGACCCGGCGGCGGTGCTCCTCCAGGCTGGTGTGGAAGCTGGTCCAGTCCGCATAGCCCATGGCCCGGGCCAGGCGCAGCCGGCCGAGGTCATCGGCGGGTAGCAGGTGGGTCTGCTGATCCTTCCAGGCCTGGAGGCGATTCTCCACCCGGCGCAGGAAGACGTAGGCGGCGTCGAGCTGGCGCACGGCGAAGTCCGGCAGCAGCATGCGCTCGCCCAGGCGCGCCAGGACCTGGCGGATGGGGCGGATCTGGAGTTGGGGGTCGCGGCCACCCCGCACCAGTTGGAAGGCCTGGCCGATGAACTCGATCTCGCGGATGCCCCCGGGCCCCAGCTTGATGTTGTCCGCCATGCCCTTGCGCAGAAGCTCCTTGGCGATCATGGCCTTCATGTCGCGGATGGACTCGATGGCGCCGAAGTCCAGGTAGCGGCGGTAAACGAAGGGCCGCAGCAGGGTCATGAGCTGCTCGGCCTCCGCCCGGGGCCCCGCCACCACCCGGGCCTTAATCATGGCGTAGCGCTCCCACTCACGGGCCTGGTCCTGGTAGTAGTACTCCATGGCGGTGAAGCTCATGGCCAGGGGACCGGCGTCGCCGAAGGGCCGCAACCGGGTATCGACTCGAAAGACGAAGCCGTCGACCGTGGTCTCGTCCAGGGCCCGCACCAGGCGCTGGGCGAGGCGGATGAAGAACTGCTCGTTGGCCAGGGGCCGGGGGCCGTCCACCTGGCCATTGGCGGGGTAGACGAAGATGAGGTCGATGTCCGAGGAGAGATTCAGCTCCCGCGCCCCGAGCTTGCCCATGCCGATGACCAGCAGGGACTGAGGGGCGCCCTGGTGCCCGTCCGCATCATTCCCCGCCCCGGGGCCCTGCCCGGAACCCGGTGCCGCCCGGGGGATGCCCAGCTCGGCGCGACACCAGGCCTGGGTCCAGTCCAGGGCCTGGCGGATGCAGACCTCCGCCAGCTCGGACAGGTCGGCGAGGGTCTCGTCCAGGGAGGCGATGCCGCCCAGGTCGCGCCAGATGATGCGCAGCATCTCGCGACGACGGAAGAGCCGCAGGCGCCGCTTGAGCTCCGCGTCGTCGGCCCGTTCCGGGGACAGGCCCTCCAGGGCGATCGCCAGGGCCTCGTCAAGCTGACCCGCGACCGCAGGGCGCTCCAGGTCGCCACTGACCAAGAGGTCGGCAAGGGTCGCCGGATGGCGGGCCACGGTGGTGGCCACGAAGTCGCTGGCCTCCCAGACCTTCGCCCGCGTCGCGGCAAAGGCCGGATCGGCGGGCACCGCGATCCCCTGCCCCGCCGCCCACTCCAACCAGTGTCCCCAGAGCCGTTCCGCGCTTGCCGTCAATTCCGCTGCCGCCGTCATGATCTGCCTGCCGAAGGTTGGGGTGGGTGAGGGTCCGGCGGCATTTTATACCTGAATGAATGCCCTCTACCCCTCACCCGGGGCGGGTGCCAGCCTGGATGTTTTACCCAACTCCCTCCCCCCTTGTGGGGGAGGGCTGGGGAGAGGGGTGAGCAAAATGACAAACCGACGATCGCCCATCGGGGCATGTTTCATGCCCTGACAGCCCCGACAGCGGACCCGGCGTCAACCGCCAGGTCTCGCACTGGTATGCGGCAGTGCAATATTGGCTAAAATGCTCGCTTCCCCCACCACCAAGAAGATGGACTCCCCCATGCTCCAAGCCTACCGCGAACACGTCGCCGAGCGCGCCGCCCTCGGTATCCCGCCCCTGCCCCTCACCGCCCAGCAGACCGCCGCGCTGATCGAACTGATCAAGACCCCCCCGGCCGGCGAGGAGGCCTTCCTCCTGGACCTGCTGACCCACCGGGTGCCGCCGGGGGTGGATGACGCGGCCCAGGTCAAGGCCAGCTTCCTCGCCGCCGTTGCCCACGGCGATATCCAGGTTGGGCTGATCAACCGCGCCAAGGCCACCGAGCTGTTGGGCACCATGGTGGGTGGCTACAACGTCCATCCCCTGATCGAACTGCTGGACGACCCGGAGGTCGCCGGGGTCGCCGCCGCGGGCCTGAAGAAGACCCTGCTGATGTTCGACTTCTTCAATGACGTCGCCGAGAAGGCCAAGGCCGGCAACGCCAAGGCCCAGGAGGTCATCCAGAGCTGGGCCGACGCCGAGTGGTTCACCAGCCGCCCCGCGGTGCCCC
>JAGVUH010000341.1 GCA_019136395.1 Gammaproteobacteria bacterium | reverse complement strand
AGTGAATTTTCATTGAATTGTCTCTTATAAAGCTTATGAAGTTAACCATACTCGATATGAGAGTGAACATCTTTGGCACTACCTGTTTACAGTAACGCACTAAGCACAACTCAAGAATGAGAATAGTACATCGCCAGAGAATAGCAAGCGGATCAACCATTGCGACTACAAGATTTCATTGTTACCTTATCGTGCTGGAGCGATCCCAGGCACGGCTCTGAGGCCCGAGGCCCGAGGACTTCGATCATGTTGCCGCGAGAAGTTGCTGCCATGACCTAAAAGCAAGTATCGACCAGCACGCCATGCCATCCTTTGCGCACACCGATCCACCCCACCTCTGCGTGCTGTTGGTGGACCGGACGCCGCACGTCAATCTCCACATATCTAACAGGTAGGCCTTAGATTCCCAACTCCTTCCACCGCGCCTCGATTCGCTTCAGCGACACGGGATAAGCGGTGCCAACGCGCTGGGCGAAAAAGGAGATCCGCAGTTCCTCCAGCATCCAGCGGATCTCGTCCAGGCGCGGGTCGCGGCGGCCGACCGCCTGGACGGCGGCGGCGCGCTCCCGCCACTTTTCCAGTAATGGCGTCAATTCCCGCAGCCGTTCCTGATCGCGCCCGGCGGCGTGGAACAACTTGTCCAGGCGCTCCCGGGCGGCCTTGAGATAGCGCGGGTAGTCCTTGAGGCGCACATAGGACATTTCCTGCAGGAAGCCGCGAAAGATCAGGCCATCGAGCTGGGCCCTGAGGTCAATGACCGAGGGCATCCAGTTGACCTGGGTGATGCCCGCCAGCCCCTGGCGCAGGGCCTGATAGTCATCGAGGATGCCGCCGACCAAGGTGAGGACCTCGGCGGCGACCGATGACAGGCGAGCGCGGCGGCTGGCAAGCCGTGCCTCAAAGCTAGCCCGGTCGCGGATGGGTGGCAGCCCCTCGACAAAGGTCAGGTCGACGATCAGGGCCAGGACCTCGTCAGCCAGATCCATGGGCTTGACTTGGGATTCCGCCAGGCCTTTTGCTGGCACCTTCGCTACCGCTGACGCGGACCCTCGCCTTGCCCCCGCTGCAGACCTTAGAGACGCCACTGACGCGGAACCTGGCACCAGCCCTGACGACGGCGCTAACCCCAACACCGGGGCCTTGGCATACTGCAACCGCAGCCGGTCCAGGCCCGGCAGGTTGCGGCGCAACTGCCTCACCTCCAACGCCAGGCTGAGCATGAACAGCCGCCGCAGGCCGGCGCGCTGGGCCAGTTCGGCCCCCTCCGGCGAATCCAGCACCCGCAGGGCAACGCAGTCCCCCTGATCCACCAAAGCCGGGTAGCCGCGCAGCTTGATGCCGGCGCGGTCAAGATCGACGGACTCCGGCAGCGCGCCAAAATCCCAGCGGGTGATGCCCTCCCGCTCCAGCCCCTGGCTGGGGATGGCGGCGAAGGCCTGCCGGCCGCTACCGCCAAACCGGCGCTTGAGATCGGCATAGTCTTCCCCCGCCGCCAGCGGCCGGCCGCCCTCGTCCACCAGGCGGAACTTCATGCGCAGGTGAGCGGGGACGGCCGCCGGGTCCCAGGCATCCTCCGGGATCTGGTGGCCGGTCAGTGCCTTGACCTCCTCCCCCAAGGCCTGGATCAGGGGCCGGTCGGCGGGCTTGAGCCGAGCGGCCAGGCGCTCGGCGGTGTCGGGGATGGGCACCAGCAGCTTGCGCCAGGCCTTGGGCAGGCCGCGCATCAGGGCGGCGATCAGCTCCGGCAGCAGGCCGGGGACCAGCCAGTCGCAGCGGTCCGGCGAGACCTGATTGATCAGCGGCGCCGGCACCACCAGGGTCAGGCCGTCGTCGGCCTCCCCCGGGTCGAAGCGATATTCCAGGGTCAGGGCCGTGGCGCCCACCTGGAGGCTGTCGGGAAAGGCCTGGGCGGTGACGGCGGTGGCCTCGTGACGCATGGCGTCCTCCATGCGCAGATGCAGCAGCTTGGGGTCCTTCTGGGTGGCCTGGCGCAGCCAGCGCTCGAACAGGGGGGTGGAATAGATGCCCGGGGGCACCCGCTGGTCATAGAAGGCGTGGATGGCGTCCTCGTCCACCAGGATATCCCGCCGCCGCGACTTGGCCTCCAGGTGCTGGAGGTAGGCGATCAGCTCGCGGTTGTGGCGCCAGAAGGGGCCGCGGCTATCGAAATCGCCCTCGGTGAGGGCGAAGCGGATGAAGATGGCGCGCGCCTCCGCCGGATTGATGGGCCCATAGTTCACCCGCCGCTTGGGCACCAGGGTGACGCCGAACAGGGTCACCTTCTCGAAGGCCGCCACCTGGCCGGAGGCGGCCTGCCAGTGGGGCTCGAAATAGCTGCGCTGGAGCAAATGGCGCCCGGCCTCCTCGATCCAGGCCGGCTGGACCCTGGCGACGATGCGCCCGTACTGGCGCGTGGTCTCCACCCGCTCCGCGGCGACGATCCACTTGGGCTGCTGGTCATAAAGGCCGGAGCTGGGGTGGATGAGGAAGCGGCTGTTGCGCGCCCCCTGGTATTCGCGGCCCTCGTCCTTGAAACCGATGTTGCCGAGGAGACCAGTGAGCAAAGCCAGGTGCAGGGCAGCGTGGCGCCGCTCCTCCCCGCCCATCTCTGGACCGGCCCTTCGGCCTGGCTCTGAGCCGGTCTTCCCCTCCTGCACTCTGAACCCCATCTCCGCCATCTGGGCATGCAACTGGGTGTGGACGTCACGCCACTCCGTGACCCGGTTCCAGGACAGAAAGTGGCGCTGGCAGAGCTGGCGGAACTTGTTCTTGGTGAGGTGCGCCCGCTCCTTCTCCAGGAAGTGCCACAGATTGAGGAAGCTGAGAAAGTCTGACTCCGCATGGTTGAAGGTGGCGTGGATCTCGTCCGCCGCCTGACGCTGCTCCAGGGGCCGTTCGCGGGGGTCCTGGACGCTGAGGGCACTGGCAATCACCAGCATCTCCGTCAGGCAGCCCAGCTCCGCTGAGGCCAGCAGCATGCGGCCGATGCGCGGGTCCAGCGGCAGGCGGGCCAGTTGGCGGCCCAGGGCGGTCAGCTCGCCCTGGACGTCGATGGCCGCCAGCTCCTCCAGGGTGCGGTAGCCGTCGGCCACCAGCCGCGGGTCCGGCGGGTCGATGAAGGGGAAGGCGGCGATATCGCCGAAGCCCAGCAGCTTCATCTGCAAGATGACAGCGGCCAGGTTGGCGCGCTGGATCTCGGGCTCGGTATAGGCCGTCCGGGACTGGAAATTGTCCAGGGAATAGAGACGGATACAGATACCGGCGGCGACGCGACCGCAGCGCCCCTGGCGCTGGTTGGCCGAGGCCTGGGAGACGCGCTCAACCGGCAGGCGCTGCACCTTGCCGCGATGACTGTAGCGGGAGATGCGGGCGAAGCCGGGGTCGATGACGTAATGGATGCCCGGCACCGTCAGGGAGGTCTCGGCGACGTTGGTGGCCAGCACCACCCGCCGGGTGCCATGGGCCTGGAAGACCCGCGCCTGCTCAGCCGGACTCTGGCGGGCGTAGAGGGGCAGGATCTCGGTGGAGGGCGGATGGTGCTTGCGCAGGGTCTCGGCGGTCTCGCGGATCTCGCGCTCGCCGGAGAGGAACACCAGGATATCGCCACGCCCCGCCTTGGCCAGCTCATCCACCGCCTGGGAGATGGCCATCTGCATGGCCTCGTCCCGCTCCCCGGCGTTCTCCTCCTCGGGTGGCCGGTAGCGCACCTCCACCGGGTAGGTGCGGCCGCTGATCTCGATGATCGGCGCCGGCCGGCCCTCGCCATCAGCGAAATGGTTGGCGAAGCGCTGGGGGTCGATGGTGGCGGAGGTGACAATCACCTTGAGCTCCGGCCGCCTCGGTAGAAGCTTGCGCAGGTAGCCGAGCAGGAAGTCCATGTTGAGACCGCGCTCGTGGGCCTCGTCGATGATCAGGGTGTCGTATTCGTTGAGGAAGCGGTCCTGCTGGATCTCCGCCAGCAGGATGCCGTCGGTCATCAGCTTGATACAG
>JAGVUH010000612.1 GCA_019136395.1 Gammaproteobacteria bacterium | reverse complement strand
TGTCCTTCCACCGATTTAAACCGCCAGCCAGGGGCTGGGTTGGTCCTGCTGGGCCAGGGTGAGGCGCTCGGCCAGGCTGGCGTCCACCGCCAGGATGGCCTGGCGGGCCAACTCCGGATGGTTGTTCTTTTCGCTCAGATGGGCCAGCAACAGGCGGGACAGACGCCGATGGGGCAGTTGATCGACCAGTTCCGCCGCCTGATGGTTGCCCAAGTGGCCAAAATCACCTCCCACCCGCGCGCGCAAGAAGGGCGGATAAGGGCCGCGCCGGAGCATTTCGGCGTCGTGATTGCACTCCAGCACCAGGGCGTCGCATTCGCCCAGGCGATGGCGGATATGCCGGGTGACGTGACCGCTGTCGGTCAACAGACCCAGCCGCCGGCCGCCGCTTTCGAGGACGTAGTGACAGGGTTCCCGGGCGTCATGGGGGATGGGGAAGGGCTCCACCCGGATGTCGCCGACCTGAAAACCCGGCCCCGTGCTGGCGATGAGGTTGACGCGCTCGACGCCCGCGTTCCGGACCCGGCTCCAGGTGCCGTTGGTGGCCCAGACCGGGATGCCATGGCGCCGGGCCAGGGCGGCGACGCCGCGCAGGTGGTCGCCATGCTCGTGGGTGACCAGGATGCCCTGGAGATGGGCGGCGGCCACCCCCAGCAGGGCGAGTCGCCGCTCCGTCTCCCGGAGGCCAAAGCCACAATCCACCAGCAGGCGCGTCGTGCCCCCCGCCACCAGGAGGGCATTGCCGCGGCTACCGCTGCCGAGGGTGGCGAAACGCATCCCTGATCACCCGCTCACCCCCCCAAGGGGTTGGCATGAACGTAACCAGCCGTACCTGCCAGCAAGGGTGGGGCGAGTCCGCTCATGTAATGTCAGCGCAACTGTTCCTTGATCAGGTTCAGGATGTTGAGCGCGGTGGGCGAGGTGTCCGGCTTGCCGGCCTGGTCGCGCACCATGACCCGGGTCTCCTTGCCGCTCCCGCTGAGGGCGACCTGATACTGGGTGACGGTATCCACCTTGTCATCGCGCCAGAAGGCCATCTTGGAGAAGAAGCCCTTCTTCTTTTCCGCCTTGGAGGGATCGTCATAGCGGACGTAGTAGACGCCCTGGGTCATGTCCCGGTCCTCCACCGCAAAGCCGCTGCGATCCAGGGCCCCGCCCACCAGGCGCCAGGCATTGCGCATCTCGTCGTCGATGACCAGGACGCTGCCCCCCGCCTCCAGCCGCGACTTGGCCATGGCCGGGGCGCCGCCAGCCGGGCTGCTCGGGGTACCGCCCTCGGCAACCACCCGCTTGGCGCGCTCGGCGGTCACGCCCAGGTACATCATGATGGAACGTAGCATGGCCGCCTCCTTGTCGGGATCGGAGGGGACTGCTTGCCACATGGAGGTGGCCTCCTCGCCCACGGTGTTGCGCAGCAACTGTTCCTCCATGGCGCGGTGGGTCAGGAAGACGTCCGTGGTGCCGGGCTTGGGACCCGGCTCCAGCCGCAGGCGGTACTGGTCGCGGGTGCCCGTGGAGTAGACGCTATCGAGGGCCTTGCGGAACAGGTTGGTGATGGGATCGCTCTTGATCTGGGCACGGTTCTCGATCCAGTCGGTGACCATCACGCCGGTCGTGGGGTTCTTCTCCGCCAGCAGGATGCCCCGCTCGCGCCAGAAGCCCTCCAGCCGGGGCCAGAGGGCCTGGGGCTTGGCGCTGACCTGGATCCAGCGACGGTCACCCTCGCGATGGTAGGTGATGTCCTTGACGTCGGGCAGGACATCCCCGGTCTGGGCGACCTGGCGCTTCTGCTGGCGCTCGCCGACGTACTCGGAGTAGGTGGCGGAACCGCCCAGGTCCGGCACGTCCATGGCGTCGTCGAACTGGCCGGACACCAGATCCGGCGGCAGTTCGAGGTTCTCGCCGGCCTCGCGCTGCTTTTTGTAGGCCAGACTGTGGTCCGGCAGATAATCGTCGACGCTGAAGCTGCTGCAGGCCGCGAGCAGCGTCAGGGACGGCAGGAGAAGGGCTAGGGCGGTGCGGATGGGCATGGGGGGTGCTGAAAACCGGGTGCTGGGCTAACGGTTGAGAGATCTCGCCTCACCCCCGACGATGAAGGCGCTGCTGTTGTCCTTCACGCCAAGGGGGGCGTCGGGATATGCCAGGGATTCAGTCGATGCCGGCCTGGCGCATGGCATCCCGGACCTGGGCCTCGGCCGCCGCCGACAGCCAGGTGAGGGGCAGGCGGATCCCCCGCGGGCAGAGACCCATCTCGGCCACCGCCCATTTGACGGGGATGGGATTGGACTCGACGAACAGCTTGCGGTGTAGACCGTCCAGGCGGGCGTTGATGGCATTGGCCTCGTCGGCGTTGCCCGCCAGGGCCGCGGCGCACAGGGCGTGCATGAGTCGGGGGGCGACATTCGCGGTGACCGAGATGACGCCGTTGCCGCCCTGCAACATGAAGTCGCAAGCGCTGGCGTCATCGCCACTGAAGAGCAGGAAACCCGGCCGGCACTGACGGCGCAGAGGCTCGACCCGACCCAGGTCCCCGGTCGCCTCCTTGATGCCGATGATGTTGGGGATGTGGGACAGGCGCGCCGCGGTCGCCGGCTGCATGTCACAGGCGGTGCGGCCCGGCACGTTATACAGGATCTGAGGGATATCCACCGCCTCCGCCACCGCCTTGTGGTGGAGGTAGAGGCCCTCCTGGGTCGGCTTGTTGTAGTAGGGCGTCACCAGCAGGGCGGCATCGGCCCCGGCCGTCCGCGCGCAGCGGGTGAGGCGGATGGCCTCGGTCGTGGAGTTGGCCCCGGTGCCCGCAATGACCGGAACCCGGCCGCCGGCAAATTCCACCACTTGGGCGATGACCCGGCAGTGCTCTTCCTCGTCCAGGGTGGCGGACTCCCCGGTGGTGCCGACGGCGACGATGGCATCCGTGCCCTCGGCGATGTGAAAATCCACGAGGCGCCGGAGGGCAACGTCGTCAACGCGGCCGTCCTCGTGCATGGGGGTGATGAGGGCAACGATACTGCCGCTGAACATGGTCTTTACTCCCGACCGGCGCAAAAATTTTGGATATTATCCAGGCTATTCCGGCGAAAACAAGCCAGGCGATTCAAGGCCGGCGATCGGGCATGCTACACTCCCGACCAGTCACTGGGGTGGCCGGCCCGGCCTCAGGCTACAGCCGGTCCACTCGCCTTATCATGAAGCCGTCCCTTCGCCAGGAACTTAATCTTTACGACACGCACGCCATGACCGCCCAAACCAAGAAGACTTATCTCGTCATTTCCGCCCTCGGCGAGGATCGCCCGGGCATCGTCAACCGCCTCTCCAAGGTGTTGCTGGATCAGGGCTGCAATATCGAAGACAGCCGCATGACGGTCCTGGGGGGTGAGTTTGCCATCATGCTCCTGGTGGAGGGTAAGTGGAACACCCTGGCCAAGGTGGAGAACGTCCTGCCCGAACTGGAGCGTCAGCTCGGCATGACCATCATCGCCAAGCGCACCGGCGAGCGGGCCACCGGCAGGAACCTGCTGCCCTACGGGGTGGACGTCGTCGCCCTGGATCACCCCGGGATCGTCAATAACCTGGCCGAATTCTTCGCCGAACGCAACATCAATATCGAGGACATGTCCACCTCCTCCTACGCCGCCGCCCACACGGGCACCCCCATGTTCTCGGTGCGCATGACGGTGGGCATCCCCGCCGACATCCACATTGCCGGGCTGCGCGAGGAGTTCATGGATTACTGCGATGACCTCAACCTGGATGCCGTCCTGGAGCCCCTCAAAGGCTGAATGTCCAACACGCCAGGCTTGAGGCGGCAATCGCCGCCTGGCCTGGTGCCCTGGGGTCCAAGCCAGTCGACTCGGTCACCAGCTCATAAAGCTTGCCGGTAACTACTCGCCCGGATCGCAGGCTTTTCGCTAATGGCGGGCAACCGGTAGAGGGGAGCCGCTTGACATCATAGCGCCGTGAGCCTATGGTATCGCTCCAAGACCGGCGGAC